>JAFPKH010000259.1:0-12525 GCA_017424825.1 Treponema sp.
CTGGTCGTTCAGTGCGACTATGGCATCGAAATCTATGCGTCCTTTTGCTCCTGTGTATGCGTTCAGCGCCCTCATCGAAAGATCGTATGAATATCCGCCGTAAAGAACCATGGATTCATCGTATGCTATGTTGTGGGAAAGAAGCACGTCCTTGAACACCTTAGTTCTTTCCGCTATGTCGGCTGAATTCGCCTGCACGCTCATGAGCGCTATCCTGCGGCATCCGTGTTTTTCGATCAGATGGGAAATCATCATGGAAAAACCGATTTCGGAGGATCCCATGACGGACGGAACACCGGGAACTGCATTTCCTATGCTTACGACCGGAACCGGGGAAAATGACCTTATATAAGAAGAAAGATAATCCAGTGAAACGCTGCAAAGCTGAACGCCGGACACAAAAAGTATGCCGTCGAAATTTTCCGCCTTCAGATGGGATGAAATCGAAAGTGTCTGGTAGTCGAAGGCAAAATCCCGTGATTTTATCTGGCTGATTGAAAACGCAAGGATTTCCATGCCGTGTCCCTTTGCATATTCCGAAGCCCCGGCGTATAGTTTCTGTGAATACTCTGATTCCATGTAATCTGTTACAAAAGCAATTCTAGTTATAGTCCGCATCAAAATGAATTATAAACCCAAATGCGCTTTGTGAAAAGTTATTTTTAAAGAAGGTGAGTGCAGGAAAAAATAAAAGACCGGATAACGGTGTTTTTTCCGCTGTCCGGCCTTTTTTTTCAGTGCCTTAAATTAGAATTCTTCGCTGTCCCTTGACTTTCTGTAGATTGCAGCCCTGGAATTGCGCTGGGTGGGTGTGTGGAAGCTTGGTCTTGAGCTTCTGCCTCTGTCTCTTCCGCGTCCGCCCCATCTTCCTTCGTCACCTCTGTCCCTTCCGAAACGGTCACGGTCCCTGAAGCTGCGGTCGCCTCCGAAACCTCTGTCCCTTCCGCCGCGTCTTGAACCTCTGTCCCTTCCGCGTCCGCTTCCTTCGCTAGAGCCTTTTGTGTCTACGTGCATGTGAGGGATCGTTTCGTCCTGCTTTGCCATTTCGAGTGCCCTTGCTGCGGCTTCTTTCGGCAGGCTCAAAAGACAGAATTTATCTGCCATGTCGATTGCGTCAACGTCCTTTCCGCGTATGTGAAGCAGGTCTGAGAAGTATTCGGCGATGTCCCTCGGGCTGTATCCGTCAAACCATCCCATCTGGACAAAAAGCCTTGTCTGGTTTTCGGAGCTTCCCCTTTCTGAGCGGCCTTCCTTTTCTTTCTTTCCGCCGCCCACCGGGTTGACCTTTCCGTAGCGGTTTCTTGCAAGTTCTTTTCCATATGTAACGGCAAGGAGTGAAGCGACCACTTCCTTTGGATCCTGACCTTCGCAAAGCTCATCTGCAAGCGCATCGAACATTGGATCTCCCTTTCTCAGGTGAGGCACGCGCTTCGTTGTCTTTTCCTCCGTATTTTCAGCGTTTTCTGCGGATTCAAGTTCCTGTGATTCCTGGCTTTCGGCTTCTGATTCGGCAGGATCTTCCTGAACTGCATTGAGACCGAGCTTTTCCTTTATCTGGTTGAAAACCCTGGCTTTTTTGGCTTCGATGACTTCATCAATGGAAGGAATGTCTCCTTCTACCATCTCACCCTTTGCGGAGCGTTTGACCGCATTCTTCAAAAATCCGAGCTTTCTGCGCGTTTCTTCCGGGCGGACGAAGGTAACTGCCATTCCTGCGGCTCCGGCACGTCCTGTACGACCGATTCTGTGCACGTATGTAGGACCGTCGAACGGAAGCTCATAGTTCACTACATGGGTAAGGCCTTCAATATCGATACCGCGTGCAGCCACGTCAGTTGCAACAAGTATCCTTGTCTTCTTTGAGCGGAATCTTGCAAGCACTTTTTCGCGCTGGCTCTGAGGAATGTCACCATGCAGTGCGGCGGCCTGATATCCCTTTTCATCCAATGCCTTGCTTATGTAGTCTGCATCTGATTTTTTCTGGACGAAAACAAGTCCGAAGAAATCCGGTGAAATGTCGATGAGACGTACCAGTGCCTCAAGCTTGTCACCCTCGCGAAGCACCCAGTATTTCTGGTCGATCAAAAGAGGCTCTTCCTGATGTCCTTCTTCCTCTACGATCTCGTAGTCTCCCATGAACTGTGAAGCTATGCGGAGAATCGGCTGAGGCATGGTTGCGCTGAACAAAAGCACGCGTGAATCCGGGTTGGCTGAAGAGAAAATCTCCTCGATGTCGTCAACGAATCCCATGTCGAGCATTTCGTCGCCTTCGTCAAGTATAAAATACTCAATCTTGCTGATGTCCAGTGCGCCCCTGTCAATGAGATCCTGAACGCGGCCGGGTGTACCGACTACGATTTCAACTCCCTTGCGGAGAGAGCGGATCTGGTCGTTGTATGATGCACCGCCGTAAACTACGCATGTCCTAGGATACTTGCTTGTAGTGAACGATGACATTTCCGTCTGCGTCTGCATTGCAAGTTCCCTTGTCGGTTCAAGGATGATTGCCCTTACATGACCTGCATCTTCCCTTATCCTCTGTACGAGCGGAAGTCCGAATGCGGCTGTTTTTCCTGTACCTGTCCTTGCACGTGCGATGACGTTCGCTTCACCGTTCAAAAGGCGCGGAATTGCAAGAACCTGGATCGGAGAAGGGTGTACGAATCCCTTTTTTTCGATTGCGGCGAGAGTCGTTTCATCAAGCCCCAGATCTGCGAAAGAGATTTCATCTGATGATTCTGCCTGCTGTTCGTCCTGATCTTCGGCTTCATCCCGGCTTTCTGCTGCCTGATCTTCAATTTTAGTCTGATTTTCTTTTTCGTTTAAACCAGCGTCCAAGTCAGAAGGGACACAATCATTCTGTCCTTCTGCGTTCTGAGAAAGATTTTCTTCCATAAACATTTTCCCCTGCGCACTCTTTTGCGCTTCATGATGCAGCTTTTTACCGCGCAAGGGAACCTTTCAGCCTCTGAAAACTTCTGTCTGCCAAATCCATGGCTTCCAGAAAATCATCCCCAAAAACATCCGCTTGATTGAATCTGTCTTTTGTGGAAACTCTGCCGGCTTCCTTTCTTCAATCTCCGCTCCCTGGTGGTTCCGCTGGCGGTTACAAACTGTCATGCATTTTCTAAAGTTGCTGTAGTGTAATGATTTTCAATCTTTTAAGCAAGGCAAATAAAGGAAAATCTTTGAAAATTTTAGAAAAATCTTGAAAACAGCTGTTTTTTTATCTTGTGAGTACTGTTCCGTCCACGCTGATTTTGTTTTTTTCAAGGAATTCAAGCTTGTACGGCTCTTCGGATTCATAGATTCCTCCGGTGAAGAACAGCAGGAACTGATCCTCGCATTCATAGGAATATGATTCCGAATATTTTCCTTCCTTGTTTTCAAGGGTTACCGTAAGATTGCCGCCGGATGATCCGAAATCGAAGCATACCGTTCCGCCCGGCATTTTTCCCTTGTATTTTCCTTTAAGCTCGCTGAGCCTGAGAACGCTTTTTCCCTTGAATGAAATAAGGTCTCCGTAAAAGTTGATTTCAAATCCGTCTTTGGTGAGCCTTGCCGAATATTGTTCCGGGATTCCGTTGTCACCTGTAGTGGTGAGAGTTCCTCCTGCTTCAAGAGTAAAATTTCCATCTGATGACGCAGTCTTTCCTTTTGCCGTGTATTTTCCCTGGCTTTCCTTGAACGTGATTTTTGATCCGTCATCGAAAGTCCACGTTCCGTTTATGTAGGCCGGGCGCGAGCATGATACAGCCGTCAGAACCGTGAGCACTGTAAGGACTGGGGCAAAAAATCTTGTCTTTTTCATAAAAAACTCCTTAAATTCCGCTGCATTCGAGGGAATCCATTTTGCCGAGATCATCAAGATTGTACGGCGTTTCCTGATAGACATAATAGTTCAGCCAGTTTGAGTAGAACAGATGTGCGGTGCTTCTCCATGTTGAAGGCGGTTTGTTTTTCGGATTGTCGTCCGGGAAATAATTTTTCGGCATCTGTATGTCCAGACCCTTGTCAAGGTCGCGCTTGTATTCGGTTTCAAGTGTTTCGGCATCATATTCAAGGTGCCCGGTCATGAATATGGAACGGTTGTCGGTTGATTTTGCTATGGTCAGACCTGTTTCTTCGTTCATCGCAAGTAGCTTGAGGTTTTTGGCGCAGAGTATGTCCTCGGATTTTATCAATGTGTAGCGTGACGTAGGGACCGGAAAATAGTCGTCGAATCCTCTAAGAAGCGGCTCGTACGGGTCGACCAGAGTGCTTTTGTATATGCCCGAGAATTTTTTTGAGACCGAGTACTTGGGGATTCCGTAGAAGTGGTAGAGTCCTGCCATTGCCCCCCAGCAGATGTAAAGCGTGGAATACACGTTGTTCTTCGCATAATCCATGATCCTGCACAGCTCGTCCCAGTAATCCACCTGTTCGAAAGGCATCTGCTCCACTGGCGCACCGGTGATTATCATTCCGTCGTACTTGTTTTTCAGAATCTCGCCTGATGAAACGTAAAAGCGCTCAAGATGGTCGGAACTCGTGTTTTTTGAGACATGTCCTTCCATTTCTACGAGGTGTATGTTTATCTGAAGCGGCGTGTTTCCCAAAAGCCTTAGAAGCTGGGTTTCGGTCGCGATTTTTGTCGGCATGAGGTTGATTATGGCTATGTCAAGAGGCCTTATTTCCTGCTTTGATGCACGTTCCTCCGTCATGACGAATATGTTTTCCCTTTCAAGCACTGACCTTGCCGGGAGATTTTCATCTATTTTTATAGGCATCCACCAACCCCCTGTGAACAAAACAAAAAGATTATAGCATAAAATCAACTTATTTGCTATTATAAAATCCGATGTCCATTTTGTTTTAGAGGGGAATATTTTTATGAAGGCAGATAAAAAATCAGCTGTAAAAAAAATCAGGGGAATGGTTTTTACGCCCAAACTTGAACCGGAGGAATTTCGCTCTAATTTTGACAGGGAATTTTCGACCGTATTTTTACCGAACAACGTTGAGTGTGCCGAGCGTGATTATGGCGGCATAAAGTGCGACGTGATTTCGCCCCTGGTATATTCTTCAAGGCGCGTAATCATCTATATACACGGAGGTTCTTTTGTCGGTGGTTCACGTGCCGCCTACAGGAATTTCTGCGCATCCCTTGCACATGCATCGTCATGCCGCGTGATAGTCCCTGAATTCAGGCTTCCTCCTACATATCCGTTCCCGGCAGCCATCGATGATCTGGTGAACGTGTTCCGCTCTGTTTATGAAGAGGAAAATGTGGCGCGCAGGCTTGAGATTTCTGCATCCGGGCTGAATGACGCGAACGCCAGGGGACACATAATCATTTCTGCAGACGGAAGCGGTGCAAGCCTTGCCATGGCTCTTATTTTCAAAATCAACAAAAAATACCGCTCGAACATACAGGATCTGATCCTTTTTTCTCCGTGGCTTGACATGAGCCGTGACAATCCGGTGGTTGCAGGCGGAAGAAAATGCAATGACGGAATCATGAGCGGGGACTCGATCCACTTTGCGGTCGACAAATACACTTATGCGGCCAACATATCGAATCCGCTCGTTTCACCGTTACAGGCACCTACGGAAGATTTTGAGGAATTCCCGCAGGTCTATGTCCAGATGGGTGAGGACGAAATACTCGTAAGGCAGGCGCGTGACCTAAAGGAAAAGCTTTCCGCCGTGGGTGTCGCTTGCGTGCTTGATTTGTGGCCGGGCATGATGTACATGTTCCAGATGGCGGACGAATATCTTCCTGATTCTCATCTTGCGGTCAACAAAGTCGGTGAGTTCATCAGGGAGCGTGAAGGCGATACGGAAGAAGAAATCGAAGAAAGAATAAAGATCAGCCGCAAGAACAATATCTTCCAGATTGACGGACAGGAGTAAAAATGGAACTTCTTTCACCGGCCGGTAACGTTGACAAGCTCCGCTACTGCTATGCATATGGTGCTGACGCTGCATACATAGGGCTTAAGAATTTTTCGCTCAGGGTAAAGGCAGACAATTTTTATGCTGACGAATTCAAAAAAGTCCGTGCGCTGAAAGAAATGTATCCGGGGCGCAGGCTTCATTGTGCCCTCAACATCAGCTTCCACAACTCCGAAATAGACAGGCTGATTGCCGACATACCGTATTTCAGGGAATATCCGATCGATGCGTTCATCGTCCAGGATCTGGGCATAGTTCCTATACTCCAGAAGGAATTCCCGGATGCAGACCTTCATCTTTCCACCCAGGCCAGCTGCATGAACCGTGAGGCTGTGAAAATGTACCGTTCCATAGGATTCAGCCGAGTTGTCATGGGAAGGGAAGCGTCGCTTAAAGAGATTGCTGAGATAAAGGATGCCGTACCGGACATGGAGATTGAATGCTTCGTCCACGGTGCGATGTGCATAGCGTATGCCGGCCGCTGTCTCATGAGCGCATACCTGAACGGACGTTCTGCACAGGAAGGATTCTGCTCGCACACATGCCGCTGGGACTATGACGTGATGACCATGGCTCAGAGCGGGGATCTCGTGCTTCAGGAAAAGAAAAGGCCGGGTGAATATTTCCCTGTATATGAGGGAGACAATTTTACCGCAGTCCTTTCATCAAAAGACCTCTGCATGATCGACCACCTGAAAGAGCTTAAGGATGCCGGAGTAGATTCTCTGAAAATCGAAGGCCGCATGAAAAGCATCTATTATGTCGCGATGATTACCCGTGCATATAAAAAGGCGCTCGATTCCCTTGAAGGAAAAATCACTTGTGACGAAGCAAAGCCGTTTGTCGATGAGCTTTACAACGTGAGCCACAGACCGTATGCCACAGGTTTTTATTTCAGCCGTGCGGATGCTGACGTAACGGTTTCCGGGGCAAGCGAAAGCAACTGGGATTTGTGCGCGGAACTTGGAGAAAGGCTTTCTGATTCCGAAATGGAAAAAATCCTTGAAAAAGGGCGTGCGCTTGAAGATTCAAGGAAAAAGGAATACGAGCAGATGGTTCCTCAGGCAAAGGCAGCCTATGATTTGCGCGTGAAAAACCTTCCCGACAAATATCTTCCCGGCGTTGAAAAAAAAGAAGGCTGGAAAATGTATCCCCTCAAGGCCATGAACATGATAGACGGAGACTCCAGGCTTGAACTTGTCTCACCTGACATCTGTTCGATGAGCTTTGAAAGCAGCCGCTATGTGCTTGTGAACCCGAACACCGGCGAAATCTACCGTTGGTGCTGTGACGGTCATCCGTGCGTGGTATATACTGACATTGAAATACCGGAAGGCTCTCTCCTCCGCTCATGGGTCGAAGAAAATCCACGTGCAGGCGGAAAGAGATGATGGACTTGTAGTGATTGAACCTGTAGTGATTGTATTGATAGATGCCGGGCTTATGCTTTTTTGACCCGGCATGCGGCATTTTATTTTTTCCAGAAAGACGGTGAGAAGAACATCACTATCGTAAAGAATTCAAGGCGGCCTGCAAGCATTGCAAAGCAGTATATCCATTTTACTCCGTCAGGAAGCCATCCGTAGTTGCATGAAGGGCCGAGCAATGCAAAACCCGGGCCTATGTTTCCCAGCATGCTCAGCGTTCCTGTGAATGACGTGGCAAGATCTATTCCGAAAAGACATACTGCAAAAGTCGTTATGGAAACCAGTACGAGATAAATGAAGAAAAATGCGGTTACCGTAACGCCTATGTCGCTTCTGTGCGGCTGCTTGTTGATTCTTAGTGCGAACACACCGCGCGGATGCAGGAGCTTGAGTATTTCGTTGTGTGCGAGCTTAGAAAGGATTACCCAGCGGATTACCTTTACGCCTCCTCCCGTTGACCCTGCGCAGCCTCCGATGAAAAACAGCACGAAAATTATTGCCTGGCTTGCCGATGACCATGTGGTAAAATCATCAGTGGCAAATCCTGCGGTGCTTATTACCGAAAGCGACTGGAACGAAGAATACCGGAGCGAATCGAAGAATCCGCCGTAGCGTTTCATTTCGAACAGCGCAATCAGTATGCTTGACGTGAACACTATCGCAAGGTATGCCTTAAGCTCTGAATTGTCTTTAAGGCTTTTGAAATCTCCCCTGAACAGGCAGTAGTAGAGCGAAAAGTTGATTCCTGCAAGGAACATGAAGACCGTTATTATCCAGTGGATTGCAGGTGAGTCGAATCCTCCGATGCTTGCGTTCCTTGTCGAGAATCCTCCTGTGCCGAGCGTTGAAAGAGCATGGCAGACCGCTTCATAAAGGTTCATTCCCGCAATTTTCAGAAGTATGGTTTCAAGAACCGTGAGACCGAGATACATGAACCAGAGGATTTTTGCCGTCGTTGTGATTTTTGAAGTGAGCTTTCCTTTTTCCGGCCCCGTCGTTTCAGCGCGGATCAGCTGGAATCCTCCGACACCGAGAAGCGGAAGAAGCGCCACTGACAATGCTACTATTCCCATTCCTCCGAGCCAGTGTGTCATGCACCTCCACATGTTGATTGAGTATGCAAACGGAATGTTTTCTATTTCACTAAGGATGGTCGCTCCGGTCGTGGTGAATCCTGACATGCTTTCAAAAAATGCGTCGCTGAAATTCGGTATCGCTCCGCTTGCAAAAAGAGGAATGGAGCCGAACAATGCAGATGCAATCCATGCCAGTGCAACGACTACGAAACTTGCCCTTGTGCTGAGCCTGTATGACTTTTTCCTTCCTGCAAGATAGAAAACCACTCCTGCCGCAAGGCTTATTGCCATGGGTACGATAAAGTAGGGAAGCACCTGCTTTTCACCATAGATGACCGCGCAGATTACAGGAAGCGTGAATGTAAGTCCGACTATAGCGACAATCAGAAAAACGATGCGTGCAACTGTGAATACCATTCCGGCTTTTTTATTCTTTTCCACTTATAAGCTCCAATGTTTCTTTGCTTCCGGATTCCTGTATAAGGATCACATGGTCGCCCACGTTCAGCGTAGTGTTTCCGTTCACAAGCTCGAATCCTGTAGTGCCAGGCTTTTGAATCAGCAGCATGAGGAATTTTCCCGGCTTTGCAATCTCCTTGAGCGTCTTTCCGAGAACCTTGCTTTTCTGCGGAACGTCACATTCGATTATTTCAAATTCGCCCGTGGAGACGGTGTGGACTTCCTTTACGTTTTCTCCGCGCAGATGGCTCATTATGCTGTCAACCACTGTGTCCCTGATCGGAACCGCAACGTCAACGCCCATCTTTTCCGCAATCGGTGAAAATGCCGAGTTTGTGATAAGCGCGACCGTGTTCTTTACTCCGAGAGCTTCAAAATATGAAGAAACCACAAGGTTCAGCTCGTGATTGTGCGTGGCGCATATGCAGAGGTCGAATTTGTCAAGCTCCTCTTCATAGATGAAATTCTCATCGGTTATGTCTTCCTGAAAAATATCTGCGTCCGGGAATCTGTTTACCGCCGCATCGCAATGTTCCTTGTCGCTGTCAACGATCAGAAAACGCTGGAAAGTTTTTTTCGTCTTTTTCTTTTTTCCGAGGATTTTTGCAAGCATAGGTATTTTTTTCTGGGTCGCGTTGTTTCCCAAAAGCATTTCGGCAACGATGGTTCCTATCCTTCCGATTCCGACGAGTATCGTCTTTTTGATTTTGCTTTCTTCTTCCCCGCACATTTTTCTGATTTCATCAAGATTGTCGCGGTGTGTCAGCACTCCGATAGAATCTCCTGCATAAAGGATCGTGTCTCCTGCAGGAAGGGATGACGAATCTTTTTTTTCAACAAAAGTCACGATGACCGGTTTGTCAGTAAGCTTCCGCATGTCTTTGAGCGCGCATCCTTCGATTTTGCTTCCGGGATTTATTTTTATCGTCGTAAGCTCGTATGAACCGTCACCAAGAGGCATTACGTCGGAAACACCGTGCTCCACCGCATTGACTATGGCTTCCGCAGCCTCAACGTCGGGATTTATCATATAGTCGATTCCATAGAGCGGCCTGTGGTTTTTCTTGAATGTTTCCGCATGATGGGCGATCGTTTTGTTTGTGTTCATATAGTATGCATAATTTCTTACGCGCGCTATCTTGAGCACGTCAGGATATATTGAATCAACGAGGGAGCAGGTTATCATGTTCACTTCATCATCTTCCGTAACGGCAACGAGTGCGTCGGCAGTGGAGATTCCTGCTTCTTCGAGAGTCTGCAGGTCATTTCCGTCGGCATAGGTGATGGTGCAGTCCAGAGTGTCCCTGAGGCTGTTGACGTTCTCGCTGTTGTTGTCGATCAGAATGACGTTGTTCGCCGCATCGTTCAGCAGCCGTTTTGCAAGCTGAGTACCGGTAAATCCGGCACCTACAATTACTATCTTCATTCTTCCAGTATACCACAAAAATCAACATAATTGAAGATGTTTGTCTATAGATGCTTGCTGATTATGGAAAATTCAATTACAATGGAATAAAGTGCAAAATTTTTTTTCAGGAGAGCCATGATGGGTAATCTGATTGTCGGACAGTCCGGCGGGCCTACCGCTGTAATCAATTCCAGCCTTGCCGGTGTGTTTTCTGCAGCTGAAAAATCCGGCATAAAAAAGATTTATGGAATGAAAAACGGAATCAAAGGATTCCTAAAAGGAAACAACGTAGATTTGTCATCAGTATTTGACGGCGCAGAAAAGATTTCATTGCTCAAGCAGACGCCTGCATCTTTTCTTGGCTCATGCCGCTACAAGCTTCCCGAAGCATCTGAAGGAGCCGAAGTCTACGGACAGATTTTCGAAAAGCTTGATTCCATGGACATAGAATATTTTCTCTACATCGGTGGAAATGATTCCATGGACACCATCAAAAAACTTTCCGAGTACGGGGCAAAAACCGGATCCAATATAAAATTCATGGGAGTTCCCAAGACCATAGACAATGACCTTGCCGTTACCGATCATTCGCCCGGGTTCGGAAGCGCAGCGAAATTCATTGCCACCAGCGTGCGTGAGCTTGTCTGTGACTGCCGGATTTATGACGTTGAAGCAGTGACCATCGTGGAAATCATGGGACGCAATGCAGGTTGGCTTACTGCGAGTGCGGCTCTTGCAAGATCAGAAGATTGCGAGGGAGCGGATTTCATCTATCTTCCTGAAACAGCTTTTGACGTTGATGATTTTATCAAAAAGGTCAGTGCTCTTGCCGCCGAAAAAAAATCCGTCGTAGCTGCGGTGAGCGAGGGAATAAAGCTCAAGGACGGACGTTTTGTCTGTGAGCTTGTAAATTCCGGAGGGGCAAAGGATGTCTTCGGCCATACACTTTTGAGCGGAGCCGGAAAGTATCTTGAGAACAGAATCAAAAATGAAATAAAAGGAATAAAGTGCAGGTCTATAGAACTTTCCACTTTGCAGAGGTGCGCATCACACGCCGCAAGCCTTACTGACATCGAAGAAGCTTTCCGTGCCGGTGAAGAATCGGTTAATGCAGCTTTGAGAGGTGAAAGCGGAAGGGTCACGTATTTTGAAAGGGTTTCTGATTCTCCATATAGCTGCGTTATAAAAACCTGCAGCGTACAGGAGATTGCGAACATAGAAAAGAAAGTTCCGCTTGAATGGATAACCGACGGCTATGTTACGGAAGACGTTGAAAAATACATACGCCCCCTCATTCAGGGAAGCCTTTCGCTTTCCATGGAAAACGGACTTCCAAGGCTTTTGAAATTATAGGCGTATCTGCTTGTTCCGGTCAAAGCACGGCGCGGTCTTGAAAAAACATTTTGAGTCCGTCGCTGATGCATCCGTTTCCAATAAGATTGCGGCTGAAATTCTCGAATGCTCTTTTTGATGCATTGAAATCGGAAAGTGTTTTTTTCAGTGCATCTTTTTCGTTTTCTCCGTTAAAGATTACGAACGCTTCGGCAGCTTCATTTCCCGGATTGAAATTCTCCGTCTTGTTGTAAAGCAGCATCGCGTCATTGAAATCTTCGAATTCTTTTTCAAGCTTTTCTTCCATAAAAATTTTTTTGACGAGTTCGATGAATGCGCGCACTTTTACTATCTGGAATTCTTCATCCTGCACATAGGCGTTCCATATAAAAGGTTTTCCTGAAAGACATGCCCGTGAAAACGAATCTTCGCCGCGTATAAAATTGAAGTCGCACAAGACAAGCAGGGCATCCCATGCACTTTGATTCATGTATGGAAGGGGTGTCATGCAGAACGGTTTTCCGTATTTTTCCCACGCTCCTGAAAAAGATTTGAAGCTGAGTCCGTTCGCCGCAAAAACGTTAAGCGAAAAATCAGGGTCTTTTTTTCTTTGTTCGGTCTGAAAATCTGAAAGTGCAGAAACCAGAGGCTCCAGATTTTTTTCATACGCAAAAACGGTTATATTGAAATATTTTTTTCCGTCCTGATTTTCTGAAAAATATGAAATGATTTTTTCCGCCGTATCGTTCCCGGAAGATTCTTCAATGCCTGCCCGAAGTTTTTCCAATGCTGATTTTTTGTTTCCGAGGCTTTCCATGAATTCTTTGTCAAGGACAAGGCCTCCTGTTTTTTCCGTGAATCCAGGCATGAAATTTATTTTTTTCAC
>JAFPKH010000260.1:0-3312 GCA_017424825.1 Treponema sp.
CAGAAAGACATCTTCACTCTTACAAAGGAAGATTTGGCAGGTTTTGATGTAGTAGTTGATGCATTCGGCGCATGGGTAGAGAACGAATTGCCTAATCATGGAAAATCGCTTGCCCATCTGTGCGACCTTCTTTCTGGTACAAAAACTCGCCTTGTAATTGTAGGCGGAGCAGGTAGCCTTTATGTAAACAAGGAGCATACAGTCCGTGTCATGGACACTCCGGATTTTCCTGATATGTTCAAGCCTCTTGCAAATGCGATGGGTAAAGCCTTGGATGACTTACGAAAAAGAACCGATGTTCAATGGACATATATCAGCCCTGCAGGAGACTTTCAATCAGACGCTCCAAAAACTGGCAGCTGGATTTGGGGCGGTGAAGAACTTACCCTTAATTCAAAAGGGGAAAGTATCATAAGTTATGCAGACTATGCGGCGGCTTTAGTTGAGGAAATCAGAAACGGAAAGAACATTCAGAAAAGAATTTCTCTAGTCCGTAAATAAAGATTGGGACGGATTTATCCGCCCTAATTTATCGGATTGCGCTATAATGGAGTTTCGTATGGAAAATAAACTGACAATAAATGACATAGCTTCATATTTGGACAAAGTGGGTCTTCAATACCTTGCGACAATCGGACTAGACGGAAAGCCTAAAGTTCGCCCCGTTCAGTATATGGTTACATCTGATAATAAACTCTGGTTTTGCACAAACTGCGAAAAAGCAATGTTTGCAGAACTGAAAAAAAATCCTTATGTAGATTTGTGCGCAAGCAAGCTGCAAGAAGATGAAATCACTACCGCATGGATTCGTTTTAGCGCCGAGGTTGTTTTTCCCGATGAAAACGAGGAAATCCTAAAAATAAAAGAAGCAATTATGAAAAAAAGCAGGATTGTCAGAGAACTTTATAATGACAATCCTAAAAATCCTATTTTTAAGGTCTTTTATCTTAAGAATATACAAGGTTCGCTTTCAAATCTTGGGCATGTAAAAGGTCTTGAAGAAAGAGAAAATTTTTTACCAATTGTTGAGTTTAAATTTTAATACGAGGTAAAATCATGACACAAAAAGAGCGAAGGGAATTTTTAATTCAATATCTTCTTGAAGAAAATCCTAAGTATGAAAACATTGAAATTCCTCAAAGCGATGATGAACAAAAATATCTTTTCCGCTCCCTTGTAAATGTCCGTCCGCCACTTCCCGCAAGCGAAGATTTTTTGACTGTGCAGAATGAATATTTAATGGAAGAAAACAAATCTCACGGAATCACGGACATTAAAGATTTAGAGAGCGTTCCTTTAGAAAGCGATTTGTATCTTTGGCGAGGCGACATCACCACATTAAAAGTGGATGCTATCGTAAATGCGGCAAACAGCGGAATGACCGGTTGCTGGCTTCCCAATCATATTTGCATCGACAACTGCATTCATACATTCGCAGGAATTCAGATGAGAAAGGTATGCGCAGAAATTATGGAAAAACAAGGGCATGAAGAGCCAACGGGAAAAGCAAAAATCACTCCGGCCTTTAATCTTCCCTGCAAGTTTGTTCTCCATACTGTAGGGCCCATTGTAGAAGGAAAACTCACCGAATTTGATTGCGAGATGCTTGCTTCATGCTACAAAAGCTGTCTGAACCTGGCTTTAGAAAATGAGTGCACTTCAATCGCATTCTGTTGCATCTCCACCGGCGTATTCCGCTTTCCTCAAGAAAAGGCGGCAGAAATAGCGGTTAGAATTGTGCGCGAATGGAAAGAAAATACCGGCGATAAAATGAAAGTTATCTTCAATGTTTTTGGAGAAAAAGACGAAGCGATTTACAGGGGGCTTTTATATGACAGAAAAAATTAGCGAATTAAAAAAAGCGCTTTTCTCTGCGGACTCCGTAATCGTTGGAGCGGGAGCGGGACTTTCAACTAGCGCAGGATTCACTTATTCAGGCGAGCGTTTTGAAAAATATTTTTCTGACTTTGCAAAAAAATACGGATTTTCCGACATGTACTCAGGGGGCTTTTATCCTTACAAAAGTCTTGAAGAACACTGGGCGTACTGGTCACGCTACATTATGATAAACCGCTACATGAATCCAGCAAAAAATGTCTATGGCGATTTGCTCAATCTGGTTCGCGACAAGGATTATTTTGTCATCACGACAAATGTAGACCACTGCTTTCAGAAAGCAGGCTTTGATAAAAAGCGGCTCTATTACACACAAGGCGATTACGGACTTTTTCAGTGTTCAAAGCCTTGCCATCAAAAAACCTACGACAATGAAAAGCAGATTCGTTCAATGTGGGAAAGTCAAAAAGATGAAAACGACAATCTTATAAAAATGCAGATTCCTACAGAACTTATTCCCCACTGTCCTGTATGCGGAAAACCTATGAGCATGAATCTTCGCGCTGACGATTCTTTTGTTCAGGACGAAGGCTGGTATGAAGCCGCGGAACGCTACGAAAATTTTCTGAGGACACGACATGCGGAAAATGACGGAAAAGTTCTTTTTTTGGAACTTGGTGTCGGTGGAAACACTCCGGGAATTATAAAATATCCCTTCTGGCAAATGACATTAAAAAATTCTAACGCAACCTATGCCTGCGTAAATTATGGAGAAGCAATCGCGCCCCGTGAAATCGCAGACAGGGCAATATGCATAAACGGCGACATTGGCGAAATTTTGGAAAAAATGGTATAATAAGTTTATGAAAATCAGCGTTCGTTTTACAGCGGCAGTGCATACGCTTTTGTGCATCGAATATTTTGAAAAAGACACGCGCGTTACTTCGGAATTTATTTCTGCAAGTACAGGCGTGAATGCCGTTATCATAAGAAAGATTCTCTTGCAGTTGCAAAAGGCTGGCCTTGTGGAAACAGCAGCCGGGGTCGGAGGCTCTCACCTTTCTCGGAGCGCAGACAAAATCACCCTGCTTGACATATACAAAGCAATCAATGAGGGTGAAGAAGAACGGGAAGTTTTTAATTTTCATCCCAATCCAAACAACAAGTGTCCTGTAGGAAAAAACATTCATAAAGTCCTTGATCCTGTTTTAGCCGACGCTCAAAAGGCAATGGAAAAAGAGATGAAAAAAACATGTCTTGCAGATCTAATTAAGGGGATTGAAGGCTAATAATTTTTGTCTGCTATGGATTTTTTTGTTTAAAAAGTTTTATTCTTGTACTCTAAATGGCGCAAAAAAATACATCTTAAAAGGAGATTTTTAAATACTTTAAATCCGCGCCCCAGTGTGGGCGTCCACATAACAACTGGTTGTACCGCAGCGGGCTTGACCCGCTGTCGGCTACGAACCTTTGTTA
>JAFPKH010000029.1:0-5182 GCA_017424825.1 Treponema sp.
AAAAATCGTTGACCACGACAAGACAATCAACGTTCCTGCCGGAATGGACAGCATCGGACCTGTGCTTGGAAAACTCCGCGAAACATTGACCGGAATCCAGATGGGAACCGAAAAAGCCCCGGACGGATGGGTCGTAGAAATCAAATAAGATTCAAAAAACCGCTGACCAGTGCCACGTGCTGACCGGCGGTTTCTTTTATCAACTTTCGTTACAGGAATATTACCGCATCAGACAACAAAACATTTTTTAGGAGAACATTATGATGAAAAAATTTTTTGCAGCCGCAGCCATTCTGCTTGTAGGACTCGTATCAGCATTTGCGGACGACACAAGCGATGTCGATCTTCAGGTCGTTCCGTTCGGACAGTTAAGCCGCGCGGATTTTGACAACACCTTCAAAGAAGATGTCTCCGACGATGTCGCAGGTATCATCGAACAGATTTTTGACGAAAACGACAAGTCCTATTTGTATGTCAGCGACATTGAGCCGATTGACGAGGATGAGCTTGGGGATTATATGACAGAAATTTGCAGGCTCGCAAAGACCCAGATTCCCGCCAAAGCGAAAGCAAATTCCGAGTATCTTGGATTCGGAACGCTGGAGTTCAGCGAAGAAGAGGAAACCCTTTACGGATACATACTCTTCATGCACTACAAATCAAAGTCGGACGTAAAAATCTACACCTACCTCTATGCAGCAGAAATAGATTGGAACGAGTAAACGGATGGCCGCCTAAAAAATGGGCGGTCTTTTTTTTACCCCTTCCCTTTACTGAATTTAAGATTTGTTTTATAATCCCAGAAGTTTTGAAATCCGGGGAACGTTATGCAGATTCAATCAGAATTTTCAAATAGCACAGAGTTTTTGATACGCAGGAAATTTGCGCTTCCTGATGAAGAGACCATAATCAGCTGCGTGTGGCTCAAAGGCGGAAAGACAGGATTTGTTTTCACGGACGACGGAATCTACTGGAACGCAAAATACTCGGTTTCCACGGAAGGAATACAGACTGCTGCAAAGGAAATCGAAAAAATCAAAAAAGACGCGGCAGATGATTTTCAGGCCGACATCCTTTACAAGAAAAAAAATTCCGAGACCGGACGCAAATACAGCTACGACGACACCAACGCAACGCCGGAATTCCTTCAGCTCAAAAACTGGCAGGACAAATTCAGGATAGAGATTTCAATGCTCGATTCCAACGATGCAAAAATCCTCAGGCGCATTTTTCTTGATTACATCTCAAGGGGAAAATTCCCTTACGAATACATGGACCAGACCCCGCTGGACACAATGTCATTCATGTTCAGCAATGCAAAGGATTATTTCACCGCAAAAAAACTGGGATTCAAGGACACTGCAGAAGAAAATCCGGAAGATGAGGACGATGCATATCCCGTTGACAAAAGGACCGAATTCTTTTCTTCAGGCGGAGAAATCAAGGACATAAGGACTTATTTTTCAGCAAGCCTCAGAAAAAAAACGGCATCCGGTCTTGTGGCAAGAAATCTGATGCGCTACATAGTCGACGTAATCGCAGACCTTATATATGCAGCCGCAATATTCATCGCCGTAAAACCAATGCTTGTCTACCAGACAGCAGCGTCAAGCAGCAACGAAGTGTCGAATCTGTTCGTGACGATCGGCCGCTTTTTCCTTCAGTTCGATTCCAAGGTAATAAATTCCATGTCCGAAATCGACTGGGATGAAATGAAGCTCAGCCAGATAGTGCAGACGCGTGCATTTGTTTTTGCGCTTCTTTTGTTCTTCTTCGTGATTCTTAAAATCATAATCATAAACTGCTGTGCAAAGGGAGCAAAAAAGATTTTCCCGGTCACAATTTTGATTGCATCGCTTCCGGTTTCAATGCTCGCGCCGAATCATTTTTTCTTTTTCATAATCATCATAGCGTTTCTCTACGTGCTGATGCAGTTTGCGCTCAACCTTGACTGGCTCAACATAGGATTCAAGCTTCCGGCTTTCGTCATTTTGATTTTCATTCTATATTACGTCGTGCATCTTTTCGGATTTCCGAATTTCGCGGGATACATGGGAGCCGTAATGCAGATGATGGATCTTAAGGCACAGTGGTTTTAAAAAAAGTTGCACAAGACACTTGTTTTTTTGGATAAAAAACTATATCATAGTGGAACTTAAAGCAATTCGGGGATATAGCTCAGTTGGTAGAGCATTTGGTTCGCAATCAAAGGGTCACCGGTTCGAATCCGGCTATCTCCATCAAAAGGCTCCGTTTTCCGGGGTCTTTTTTTATGCATTCATCAGATTGCCCTCTTCCTGGTTCACACAAATCTGATTTTGAGCTACAATTTAGCCATGAAACATTTAAATAAATTCAGGGTCCTTGCGGCCGCAATAATCTTGACCGTTTCGGCCGGCGTTTTTGCAGAAAAGACTTCGGTTGAAAATCTTTATCAGTACACGCTTGATAACGGGCTTACTGTTTTCGAGGCGGAAAATCATGCCGTACCGCTCGTTTACATTGAAATTGCAGTAAGGACAGGAGCAAAGGATCAGACTCCTGAAACCGTGGGACTGTTCCATCTATATGAGCACATGATGTTCAAGGGAAACGCCCTTTACAAAGATGCGGCACAAGTCCAGCATGCGCTTTCGGAGCTTGGAGTCACAAACTGGAACGGAACGACCGGAACCGACTGCGTGAATTATTTTTTCACCATTCCGTCAGACAGGCTTGAAGAAGGTCTTGCTTTCTGGAACGCCGCAATCAGAAGCCCGAAGATGGACAGGGTTGAATTTGAAAACGAAAAAAAAGTAGTCCTTTCAGAAATCGAAGGAGATGCCGTAAACCCTGACTATATTTTCATGAACAACGTGAACAACCTGATGTTTCCTGAAGCACCATACAGGCTTTCTCCGGGCGGATCATCGGAAGTGGTCAAAAACGCAACGGTCGCACAGCTTGTCGATATAAAGGAAAGATTCTACATTCCTTCAAACGCCGCACTCTTTATCGGAGGAGACATAAATCCTGACGAAACCATTGAGCTTGTGAAAAAAATCTGGGGCACATGGTCGAACAACGGAAAGGCTGCACCGAAACAACAGGCGGAGATGAGCAAAAATCCGCTCGCAAAACCGACTGCACTCGTCATGCCTTATGACAAAATCGCACCGCAGATTGCAAACGTCACCGTATCATTCCGCGGACCTGACACTGATTTCGACCTTGAGGACACATACACTGCCGACTATCTTTGCCAGATTTCAAGGGATCCTGAATCAGCTTTCGTACAGGATCTTTACAACGACAAAGAGCTTGTCATACCTGGAACCGAATATATACAGGCATCATATCAGACTGTAAGGCAGAACGGTCTCCTTCAGTTTACGACGGTGATGATGAACCCCGAAACCAACATGGCCGGACGCTCGATGAAGCTCCTCAATGACATACAGGACAAAATCTTCCCGAAGATGGCAAATGACAAAAACCTCTACACAAAAGGCATGGCCAGAAAGATTGCAAGGACGCTTGAAGATGAAGACGCATTCACTGCCGACACTGCAACCGACCTTCTCACCAATCTCCGCTTCTGGTGGATCGCAACTTCTCCTGAATATTACTATTCATACAATCAGAACATTTCCGGCGTGACACAAAAGGACATGCAGGATTTCATAGCAAAATACATCACCGGAAAAAATGCACTCGTTTCGGTCATAGTAAATCCGCTTGTATATGAAGCCACGAAAGCAGAATACGAAAAAGCCGGATTCATAGTCGCCGATGCAGAAAAAGCCGCATGGTGGGACAATCCGAAATACAAGCCTGATCCTGAAAAAATCGTGAAGGCAAATCCGAAGACGACCAAGGCACAGACAGAACAGGATGACATTTACATTCCGAACGATGCAGCGAAAAAAGCGCCGAAAAAATCCACGTCCATATCAGAAGGCGTGAAAGTCTATGCGCTTGCAAACGGAATACCGGTGTACGTCAAAAAAGACGAGTCAAAGCGCATTTCCACATTGCAGCTTGCGGCACTTGGAGGCATAGAGCATCTTACGCCGGAAACTTCGGGACTTGAAAACGCACTCTATCACATAATGTCCCACAGCTCCGAAAGATATGATTTTACTACGCGCCAGATTCTCGAATACCAGACCCTCGGCTCAATTTCGGCAAACTGCACCGGAAACGGATCTTTCCTTTCGCTTAACACGCTCGACACATATTTCGACCAACTGCTTCCTGTCATGATCGACGGTTTTCTCAACCCGAAGTATGACCAGCAGGTTTACTCGAACATGATGACCGAATACGCAAACTCCGTTCAGAACACGCTCAACAACCCGGAAGGACTCCTCGCACACAATGCGCTGAAAGAAGTCTACAAGGGACATCCTTATGAAGCCCGTGTTTCGGTAACGCCTGATTCGCTCGAAAACATCACCGTGGAAAACATGAAGAACCTTCATCAGGTGCTTCTGAACCCTTCAAACCTCATGGTCGTAGCAGCAGGAAACATCGACGAAAAAAAGCTTCTTGACGCACTGAACCAGAACATCGGAAAGCTCAAGGTACTGGAGCCGGGAAAACTTCCTGCAATGGAAATACCGGAACTCAAGATTAAAAACGACGAGCCTGTCATCCTCACGCATGACAACTCAAAGGGCACTGGATTTGTGTTCAGGTTCTTTGAAGCTCCGCCGGACACAAGCGACGACTACATACCGGCAGAACTTGCAGCTGACATTTATTCAAACGTGATGTTCTCCATAGTACGTGAAAGCCATGGCGTTTGCTACACACCAATGTCCTATGTTCTCGGTTCGAAAGCTTCGGTGGGACTGGAAGAATTGTACAGCCTCTCGAACTACGTGGATTTCTCATATGCAATGGACAACGCAAGGCAGCTCATGGCACTGGGAATGATCGTCAACGGAACGAATCAGGGAGGAAGCTATTCATTCGACACGATTGAAAACGTCCTTGAAAGCTACAAGAACAAATTAATCAACTCAACCTACAGTTCACAGGCAACCACGGCGGGCATAGCATCCGTACTGACCACGAACCTTATGGCTTACGGAAACCTTTCCCATGCAGACAAGCAGATTGAGCAGCTCAGGAATACCACTGCGGACCAGATCAGAAGCGTGTTCCAAAAATACTGGATCGAATCTCCTGAACGCTG
>JAFPKH010000030.1:0-2901 GCA_017424825.1 Treponema sp.
AGCGACATACTTTCATATGTTTCTCTTGAAGGACCTGAGACTATCGTCGTAAAGGTTGAGAGAAACGGTGAAATCCTTGACATCCCCGTTAAAACTATACTTGACAAAAGCACGGGTGCAAGGCGGATCGGTATAGTTTCCATGCCGGAATCAGTTATGGAAAGGCATTACGGCCCCTATTCCTTTTTTTCTGCTGTTGGTGAAGGCTTCAAGAAGACTTTTTCTACCCTTGCAATGACGGTCAAGGGAATCGCACGCCTTTTTCAGGGAGTTGACATACAGAACGCAGTGTCAGGTCCAGCCAGGGTCACAACGATTCTGGGAAGCGCGGTCAAGGACGGTTTTTCCGCCGGTTTCAGGGCTGGCATAACGAGCATGCTGGAGCTTCTTGCATTGATAAGCATATCGCTTTTCCTTACCAACCTGCTTCCTATCCCGATATTGGACGGCGGACTGATACTTTTTGCTCTCATAGAGTGGATTGCAAGGCGGAAAATGCATCCGAAGCTTCTGTATTATATACAGCTTGCCGGGCTTGTTGTCGTAGTCGGCCTTGTTGTGCTTGCAATAGTCGGAGATATCCGTTATTTTATAGGTAAATGAAAGGAGTCTTTTGTATATGAAAAAGGTAAACGTAAAACGAATTTTGTTTTTGTCATCGCTTAGTCTTGCACTTGCTTTCCCTTCTTTTGCACAGACCCCGCAGGTTTCGACGGAGCCGCATTCAGGTGCTGTCGTTGCCGTGCATCCTCATGCCAAGACGGACTCATATTTTACGGCCGGTGAAGACGGTTTTATTACGAAGTGGTCTGCGGATGATATAGGCGAGCATTTTCAGATTACCGACCTGCGCATAACGGCTGTTTCAGCGTCTCCTGCATCACAGGATGTAGCGGTTGCTGCAACGGACGGCGGAAGCATACACAAGGTCGAGGTCATGGACTGGAAGACTTCCTCCCGGAAATATACCAAGCAGTTCAAGGAACCTGTCGTTTCTGTGACATTCTCACCGAAAGGAAAGTTCCTTTTCATAACTACGGCCGAAGTACAGGGAAACTACATATTAAACGCCGCTGACGGAAAGCTCGTCAAGAAGATTGACCAGATTTCAACTAGGATAGGCTTCGTATATGTCGCTGATTCTGAAAAGAGCGCAATCTTCTACTGCCCTTCAGCCGGGCAGCTCATATACTACAACCTTGCTAAAATGCAGATTCTCCAGACGCTTAGCACTGAAAAGAATCTTACACAGGTGAGATCCTTCGGCGTCGGTGAAAAATCAAAGGGACGTTTTCTTGCTGGCGTAAAGCAGGACAAAGTTTACATTGTCGATGCCATGTCAGGAAGGGTTTTCTATGATTCAGCCGTAAAAAATCCGCTCATAGTGGATTCTGCCGATAAAAGCGCCCTTTATTTCACTTCTTCGGATGCATCGGTCGTGCTGAGCAAGGTGCTTGAAAAGGATCTTCTTGAAAAAGCGGAAGATTCCACGAAGCTTGTCAATCCTTCCACGGTCGCAAGATTCCCGGAAGTGCCTGCAAAGAAGCTTTGTTCCGTGTCGCTTAAAAACGAGCTTTCCATGATGTTCGGACTGACGGACGGAAATGTATATGAAGCCAAGAAATCGGAGACGGGATATGCCGTGTCCCAGATTACCAGGCAGATGTATCAGAAAATACTTGACGTGCAGTCATTCGACGGTAAATTCTACATCCTCACTTCATCAGGCGTTTACAGGACTTCATATGAATCCGGCGGACAGAAGGACATAAAGCTTGTCGGAAAGAATGCAGGCCAGACGGACATGCTCATACTTGATGCAAATACAGTCATCTTATGGTCAAAAAAAGCCAAGACCTCATTCCAGAAGCTTTCACTTTCTGAGGGCGGTGCCAATTCACCTGTGAGCCTCATGACCCCGGCCGTTGCTGTTGTGAACGCACATATTTTTGACAGGAACATTGTATATACGCTTTCCAATTCAAAGGTCGAAAGATACAATATCGATACGGGCAAAAAACTCCAGCTTTATACAGGAAATGCCGTGCAGGACGCTATGATGCTTTCTTCAAACACCGTATACGTGGCAAAGGCTTCATCAAGCAGCACGGATTCTCCTATCGTTTCAAAATCTCTTTCTTCCGGGGAGACTGCTGCACTGAAAGTCGACGGATACGTTGCATATGCTATTGCCGGTGATTTCAACGAGGACAAGAACGTTTATGGAATCACGATGAAGGACGTTGCAGGAAGCACTACGACGCAGGTTTTCAGGTATTTTCCGTCACAGAGAAAGTCAAAGATGATCCTCAAGTACAATCAGGAAGATCAGGAAGCTTTCGTGAAGATTGAGGGAAAGGTCTTGTATACGAATCTCGGTAAGCATCAGGTTTATGCCTATGACCTTGAAACGGGACGCGTGAAGATGTACAGGAGAACGTCCGCTTTGCCGGTAAAAATCGCATCTACGGAAGACAGAATTGCATTTTTGAACGGCGACGGAGGCATCGCATGGTACAATCCGCTTTCTCAGTCACCTATAGCCCAGTGGTATCTTTCATTGGACGGAAGCTGGATTGAATTCTAATTGATAATGAGGATTTTGTTACAATAAATCACCAACCCCGCCGCAGAGCAATACGCCACCTTGTGGCACGGTATGGTGTTCTCATAAGGTATTGCAGTCGGATTTAATACCCCTGGTTTCGCCCCTATTAGCAACGCAGTTTCAAGATGAGGGGCGGGGTATTAAACCCTCCGCTCGAATAAAAAATCCCCGGTTCGGTTCAGTGCTTGAAACGTTCCGGGGATTTCTGTTTTAAACCGGGGCTTTAGGGAACCGCTGATTAATACGGGAAGCATTAATCAGCGGTTCCCGGCAATTTCTCGTAATTCTTTATA
>JAFPKH010000261.1:0-7145 GCA_017424825.1 Treponema sp.
CCATAGTTTTCCTTGCCCATCTTTTCGGTGATTTTGGCGTTTTTCAGCGTGATGATTTTGTAGTTCAGGGGTTCGCCTTTAATGTCGCCTTTGGTCACATATTCAGAAAATCTTTGTTTCAGTTCATCTTCCAATTCATTTTTGCGTTCAAGAAGATTGTAGATTCCGTCTTCGGAAAGGACTCCGCGTTTTAGCTCGGGAGGAAAAAATCCTGATTCATCCATCGCGAAATCTTCTTTCCACAAGTCGCCTGAATAATAGTCCTCAAGTTTTTGTAAATCTGACTGAATATTTTTATAATCCTCGAACGCTTTTTCAAATTCATAAACCGTCTGGTTCGCGCGGTCAAAGATTCCTTCCATTTTTCTGATTCGTTCTGTAATTTGATTAATGTCTTTGTCCATAAGATTTCCTCAATCACTTGTCAGATTACTTCCCAGATTTCGCCCATGTTTTTGAATCCGTCTTCGGGTATGCATGAGACGCATTTTTTGTTTGATCCGCATGATGAGCATTTTTCTTTTGAACGGCATTTTCCGGTGTTTGACAGGCGGCGTATCATTCCGGTATGCTCAAGAAATTCCATGCGGCGGAGAACGTCTTCTTTTGTCGTGTTCAGCTCATCCGCAATCATTTCGATGGAACGGGAGCGGCCGTCTTTCAAAAGTTCCAGAAGATCTTCCATTTTTTTACCAGATTAAAAGTCCTATGTGATAGGCTGCGCATGCAAGGAGCAGTGCAATGACAGTGTAGTATACCGCGATGATTGCAGTCCATTTTGCTGAGTGCGTTTCCTGATATGTGGCTGCAAGTGCGACTATGCAAGGCATGTTGAAAGTGATTGCAAATACGAATGCAAGTGCTTCGGGTTTCGTTATGTTTGCCAAAAGAAGCTCGTTTACGTTTGCAGCGGCTTCACCCATTGCCGTACCGATCCCGATTGCCGTTCCGCTTCCTGAAAAAATCGTTCCGAGAACCCCGACCGCACCTTCTTTTCCAAGGCTTGATGCAAGGAATGCAGTGAAAAGCTGCCAGCTCATTCCGAATAATTTTGTGAACGGCTCAATCACTTTTCCGGCTTTGTACAGAATTGAATTTTCCATAAGGCCGGAAGATGAAAACGAAAGGAGCCAGAATACGAATGCAACCAAAAGCACTACTTTGAGAACGCGGAAGAAAGTGTCTTTTGTGCGTCCGAGAACATAGCGCAGCAATGAATCCCACTTTGGTCGGTGATACGGCGGAAGTTCCATGATCATCCCGTATCGGTCTGATTTTTTTACCAATGCATGTCCGAAAATTTTTGCGGTAAGAAGCATATGAATGATCATCACCACGAGGATTGCGATTATTATTACAGGTGCCCATGCTCCGAAAAAAACAGCCGAAAGCATAGGGACTATTGACCATGTGGCTCCGCAGGGAACGGCCCATGCAAGCGCGATGGTAAGTATCTTCTGTCCTTGGTTGTCTATGACCCTTGTGCCTGCCGCTCCTCCCGTAGTGCATCCGAAGCTTACGAGAAAAGGCATGACTGATTTTCCCTGAAGCCCTAATCTGGTCATCGTGTTGTCAAAAACGTATGAGATTCTTGCCATCATTCCGACTTCTTCCAAAAGCCCGAACACGAGCGTTACTCCGAAAACAAAACCGAGCATCTGGCAGATAAAGCTGAGTGAACGGATTATTACGTCGCATAAAAGGGATGTCAAAAATACCGGGCATCCGATGTTTGAAAGCGCTCCGCTGACCGGTTCGCTGAGATTTCCGACAAGCTGACCCAATCCCATGAAGGGAAGAGCCGGTATGAATGATGCAAGGAGACCAAGGAGGACTATGAGGATTACGACAGGTTTTCCCCAGATTTTGTGAGTTACTATCCCGTCGAATTTTCCGAGCTTGTGTTCTTTTGATTCCGAGCTTACCGTACCTTCGAGAATTGAATCAATCCATTTGAATTTTGCCTCGCCTGTGAGAAGCACTCCTTTTTCAACCGAACGGACGGCTTTTTCAAATTCATCTTTTTTTTCGCCGTCCAACGCAGCCTTTATTTTTTCAGTGACCGGAACGTCTCCTTCAAGCGATTTTGTGCTCAGCCAGACCGATGAGTAGCCTTGAATTACGTTTTCAGGAACGAGCCGCTTTATATTTTGGTATGCTTCGATTTTTTCATATTCTGATTCGAGCAGCGCGGAGCTTAGGATTGTTTTTCCGTTCACAGCTGATTCAAGCGCCTTGTAAAAAGAGCCGTAATCTTTTTTGTTCTGTGCGGAAATCAGGATGACCGGAATGCCGAGTTTTTTTGAAATGCCTTCCGCATCTATTTTTTTTCCAAGCTCTGCAGAAACGTCGCTCATGTTAAGTACGAGAAAAGTCGGGAGCGTGATTCCTGTGTAGTCGGCAAGCATGTAAAGGCTTCGTTCAAGCTGCGAACTGTCTGCCAAAATGCATACGGCATCTGCTTTTCCGCCGGCAATGTAGTCACGGGTTATTATTTCTTCGTCTGAGTTTGCAGAAAGGCTGTATGTTCCCGGCAAATCTGCTATAAGATATTTTTTTCCGCCGAAAGAGAACGTTCCTTCTTTTTTTTCAACCGTTTTTCCAGGCCAGTTTCCGACGTGCTGGTTCAATCCTGTGAGCGCGTTGAACAAAGTTGATTTTCCGGCATTCGGCTGCCCAAGAAGAGCGATTACAGTTTCGCCTTTGTCGGTCATGCAGTTTCCTCCACCGTAATGTTTTTGCATTCTTTACGGTTGAGGGCAATCATTGTGTCGCGTGAGTAAACTAAAAGAGGCCTGTGCTTTTCATTTTTGAGGATGGTTACCTTGCATCCCGGAGTAAGCCCGATCGATGTGACTCTGGTTATGAAGTGCTGGTCACCGTTCAACGAAACGATTTTTCCGCTGTGTTCCTTTTCCAAGTCGAGCAAGTTTTTCACGTGTTCCTCCAGAAGCTGCCTTTGCTTACGTTAGCTTTCTCTAACGATTATAATGCCATGGATATCTTAGGACAATACCTTTTTGGTTGTTTTTGCTCTATTTGACATTTTCGGCGCATGAAAGACGTTTGTATTCCAACGGTGATTTTCCGAAATGCTTTTTGAACGCCGCACCGAATTTGCTCTGGTTCTGATAGCCGACCTTTTCCGCAATCTCGCCGATTGAAAGCTTTCCTTGCATGATCAGGCGTGAAGCAGTTTCCATCCGCAGCTTGTTGAAGTATGCTGAAAACGGCATCCCATAAACTTGCGTGAAGTATTTTTTCAGAGATGAAGGACTGATTTTGTATTTTTTTGCAAGCATCTCAATGCTGATTCTTTTTGAAAGATTTTTGGAAACCATGCTTTCTATGACGGACACGATTTTTTTCTGTCCCTGAGTCAAATATGAAATCTTTTCTGATCCGGATCCGTTCATGCCGTGCGAAAGCAAAAAAAGAAGCTCCAGAACGTAAAAACGGATTTCTTCTATTAATAAGTCTTGCGAAATGATCTGACGGGAAAGAAAATCTGCTTTATCTGACCAAATCTTTTCTGCCCGGATTGAAAAACTTCCGTGCGATGAAAGAGGCTCAGTCTTTTTCAAAAAATCATAAACGGAAAAACCGAAGCTGGAAAGCATGCCGCCGTTTTCGGATTTTATTTCGTCAAAATCAAATGCAATTTCAAGTCCACGGTAGCGGCCTCCCGGATATCGATGCGGAGTTTTCGGAATGCTTCGGTCTATGCTCAGCGTGCCTTTTTTCATGGAAACGGAATTGTCGTTCATAAGTGAAAAATCACATGCGCCTTCCGCACAATAGTTCAGGATCATCCCGGAAAATTTCAGCTCCGATCCTGCAGAAGCTTCCGCACAATAGATGTCGTTTGCCCAGCAGTATACGCCTGTGAACGGAACCGTAAAATAGAATGCGCTTTTCCCGTCATCTGCAAGCGGAATCCTGCTTATGCCTTGTGAAGAAATCTTTGTACGGAATTTTTTTTCGATGAATTGTACTGCGTTCATCAGCAGTCCCTTCCGAAGAATTCAAGCGCACGGTCATAAAAATCCTTTCCTTCGTCGTAGGCTCCGTGACCAAGGCCTTTGTATATGAATGTCTCGCTTCCGGTGATTGCGGCGTGCAGTTCATTGGGTGCGTCGTTTCCAACAGTGTTGTCGTCGTCTCCGGCTATGATGAGCGTCGGACATTTTATTTTTTGCAGTTCGCTCCGTGCGTCAAAACCGAGGATTGCGTTTGCGTTTTTCAAAAATCTTTCGTAGCTTTTGGGCTTGGTGAATTTTGCAAGCAGCGGCATGAACTTCATGTTTTTTTTCAGATAGCCTTGTGAGTAAGTTTTTTTTGCAGTGTCAATCATAAGAGATTTGTGGTCGCCCTTTTCCGCCATTTCAATCCATCCTGTAACGGCATTACGGACTATGTCGTTTGCATAGGGTGCGGTGACGGTCAGGATTAGCTTTTCAACGGTCTCGGGATGATTTATTGCGATGTACTGGGAAATCATTCCGCCCTGAGACACACCGAGCAGGCATGTTTTTTCGATCCCGATCAGCTTCATGGCGCGGACCTGATCTTCTGCCATGTCCTTTATCGAATATCCTTCCGGCATCTTGTTTTTTCTGCTGAACATATAGACCGTATAATCTTTCAGGAATTTTTTGTAAGGTTTTGAAAGAATAAACGCCTTGCCTTTTACCGTTGCAAGACCGTCAGAAAGCCCCGGCAATACGACAAGATTTTTTTTGCCTTTTCCGAAAGACACGTAATACATTTCCGTGC
The DNA here is from genome assembly GCA_017424825.1 of Treponema sp. Lineage (GTDB taxonomy): Bacteria > Spirochaetota > Spirochaetia > Treponematales > Treponemataceae > Treponema_D. The sequence goes on from JAFPKH010000261.1 coordinate 4,777, forward strand.
CGTTCAAATCGATGCTTCCGTTTTTCATTTTTCTCCTCCGTTCCACTCCCTTAGCATTGAGATAATCCATTCAGGTTCCGGGGCTTTCATTTCTTTGTCGGCCGCCATTTCTTCCATTATTCCCTGAACCGATGCCCAAAAGCATTTTGACATGAGGTTTGCGTTCCCCTTGTGGAAAAGACCAAGCCTTTGTCCTTCTTTTATTATTTTTTCAGTAGATTCGATAGAACCAAGCGACGATGCGATTTCCCTTGCCTCTTTCGGCATTCCCGGTCTTCGTGCCTGTCCCATGAGAACGAACATATTGAAAACCCATGGCTGTTTTTTTGCATAGGAGAACATGTTCCGTAAAAATTCCGTAAGATAGATGTCGGGTGGAACGCCTGAAATCTGGTTCGCTGATTTTGTTCCCTCGGCTCCTGTTTTTACAAGCTCGGTAAGGAGTTCTTCTTTTGATTCAAAATAATGGAACATAAGGCCTGCGCTCATCGGAACGGCTTCAGCAATGTCGGTTATTTTTGTGTCGTAATAACCTCTTTCCACAAAGAGCGTGAGAGCCGCCATGAGGATTTCTTTTTTCCGCTCTTCCTTTTGTTCTTTTCTTGTCATGATTTTCTCCGCTAGATGTTGATGTCCCGGTGCAGTTTTTTCAAAAGCCTTTGGATTGCAAATTTCCCGCTTGAGACAGCCACTGGAAGACCTCCGGGTGAGTTTGTCCACTGTCCTGCAAGATACAGATTTTTTATCCCCTTGATCCGTCCTTTTGATTTGAGCTGCTTGGCTCCGGGTGTGGTCGTAAAGCTCATGTAGCTTCCATGATATGCGTTGCAGTAGCGTTCGTACGTGAGCGGTGTCCATGAATCAAGATATTCAAGTCCGTCTTTGAGTTCCGGGAAGATTTTTTCGAGCTGGCTTTCAATATGCGCGGCAAAATCTTTTTTTGTCCTATTATATTCTTCCTGACCAAGAGCTTTCCAAAAATCAAAATCTTCGTCGGTCTGGGAAAATCCAGCCTGAATCACCTGCTTTCCGTCTTTGATAAATATCGGGTCATAAGCGTAGGACTTTATGTAAATCCTTTTGAAAATTTTATTTCCCATGCGGAGCGGCTCTATGTCCAAAAAAGTCATGCCGCTTGTCTTAAAATCTTTTGGGGCTGTGTATGCGATATGGAATCCGCTCATTGCAGGATATTTTTTCGGTTCGGCATACGCTCTCTTGTATTCTTTCGGCATGTATTTTTGGGGGAGGAGCTTTTCAAAAAGAAGGTTTGTGTCTACTGCCGGGATGATGTAATCTGCCTGGACAAAAGTTCCGTCATCAAGGGCAAGACCTTCAGCCGTGCCGTCTTTCAGCACAATCTGCGAGACGCTTTTGTTGTAGAAAATCTTTCCGCCGAGTTCCTTGAATCTTTTTCAATTCTGCATGACATTTGGAATGAAGCTCCCATAGGGATTCCTCCGTTTCCGTCTGCCATAGTCGCATAGGACACGAAAAATGAATAGGCCGTATATTCTTTCGGAAGGTAGTCGCAGAAGAGATTCCGCATGAGGGGTGACTTGAATCTTTTACTGTATTCCAAAAGCGAAATCTTTCCGAACTCCTTTATCACCTTTGGGAAATCTTTCATGGACATGCCCATTTTTATGTAGTTTTTTATCCCCCACATCTCCATGGGTTTTCCTGCCGGGAATACGCACTGCTTTGAGTATTCGACATGCTGTATGAATTTTTTTATCTCCTCTTCATCTTCGGGAGCCGCTTCGATAAGTTCTTTTTCCGTTCTCCTTAAATCATTCCACAGGGTGGCTTTTTTTTCGCCGCAGCATGCAGTAAAAAATGAATCTACCGGGGCATATTCCGTGCCGTCGTCCAGCGCACCTAATTTTTTCCATACTTCATAAAGCTCCGTGCCTTTTTTTGTGCCGGTGAGCCAGTGGATGCAGTTGTCGATGTGGAATCCCTTTCTGTTCCAGCCGATGCATTCTCCTCCGGGGACGGAATTCTTTTCGTAGATTTCCGTCTCGAATCCAGAAAGAAGCGCGTAGATTCCTGCCGAAAGTCCTGCGATCCCGCCGCCGATTACGACCACCTTTTTCTTTTCCGCCGTTTCCATGATTGACTCCTCCGTAAATCTTATTGAATCTGTATTCATTGAATCTAAATTCAATATAAATCATAGCTGCGGTGTTGTCAAGTGTTTTGTTGAATTTAAATTCAATCAATTTAAATTCAATCACCGCGGATGAATTTTCCGGCGTTCCGCTCTCGTTGACCTCGGACGGCGAAATGGTGTATTATATGACAGCTGGTTTCCGTAAGCTTTGTTTATAGGAAAATCTTCATTTCGTTATTATAGGGGAGTCAAG
>JAFPKH010000262.1:0-5856 GCA_017424825.1 Treponema sp.
AAATCTTTCGGCAAATGAAATAAAATGATTTGTTTTTGCGTCAACGGCGGCATTCATTAGAAAATGTCGAACTGATTTCCGCCGTCAGTCTTTTCGCCTTCATCAGGGGATCCATCCGCATCGTTTCCCTGATTACCGTCAGCCTGATTCTGCTGCTGATCGAATGAAAGTGCCAGCGGATCCATGACCTGTGCCGGATTTGAAGGATTCACAGCCCCGTTTTCAGCAGATTCGACTGACTCAGGCTGTGAAACGTTTTCGGTCGGAATGGAACCCTGGTCGAGTTCTGCGTCTGAAGACTCCGTCATCCTGCCATCGTCATAGGCGATTGTTGCAAGTGCGGCATCCTCAACCGTATCCAACTGATCCAGGGCATCCAATATGCCTTTCTCGATCCTGTTCTGCTCAGCTTCCAAGGAAGAGACCAACCCCGTTTTATCAGCCAACGCATTTGTGAGCTCTGTGCATTTTCTACGCAAAGCATCGTTCTCTGAATAAAGCTGTGCCAATTCAGCGTTAAGTGAATTGATTTTTGCCACAGCAGCCTCTACCTTTTTATTTAACAGAACAACCTGATCGAGAGAAACCATATATCCGCCTATTTATTGAGTGCGTTTTTTGCTACTTCCACAACAGCCTTGAATGCAACTGGATCTTCAATGGCCATGTTGCTCAAAGCCTTGCGGTTGAGAGTAACTCCAGCCTTTGTAAGACCGTCGATGAAACGGCTGTATGAAATTCCCTGCTCGCGAACTGCCGCATTGATACGGGCAATCCACAGTGCACGGTAATCACGCTTCTTTCCTTTGCGTCCAGAATAAGCATGGTCGAGAGCCTTAACAACGGCATCCTTTGCAGGCTTATAGTTTGACTTCCTGTCACCATAGAAACCCTTTGCGAGCTTCAAAATCTTGGCACGACGATTCTTTCTTTTTGTTCCATCTATCGCTCTAGACATATCCTTTACTCCTTAAATCAAACAAATTAAATTTAACAGACTTTCCAAAATCAACCGTATGGAAGCATCTGCTTGCGAATTTTCTTTGTCTGGTCTTCAGAAAGAATTCCAGCGTGGCGAAGATTCATCTTGCGCTTTGGTGACCTCTTTGTCAAAATATGACGAAGATTCATTTTCTTGTACTTAACCTTGCCAGTTCCAGTAAGACTGTAGCGTTTTGCTGCAGACTTCTTTGTCTTCATCTTTGGCATAAAAAAACCTCACTTCTTTACGACTTTGGAGCCCAGAGTCATCGACATGAACCTGCCTTCCATTGCGGCCGGTTTTTCAACGACATAGGAACCTTCCTCAAGTCTTTTTTCTACTTCCTTCAGGACATCAAAGCCGAGCTCGGTGTGAGCAAGTTCCCTTCCGCGGAAACGGATGGTAACCTTAACCTTATCGCCTTCGTTTAAGAATTCCTGAACGTGCTTTGCCTTCGTGTCAAGGTCGCCTGGGCCAATCTTTGGCTGCATGCGAATTTCCTTGAGCTTCAATACCTTCTGTTTTTTCTTGGAGTCACGGAGTTTTTTCTCCTGTTCAAAACGGTATTTTCCGAAGTCTAGTATTTTACAAACCGGTGGATTTGCATTCGGCGATACTTCAACAAGATCGAGATCACGCTCCCTTGCCATCTTGAGGGCTTCGATTGTAGGGATAATTCCCTTCTGGTTACCTTCATCATCAATGAGTCTGACCTCACGCACGCGAATCTGTTCATTAACGCGCATTCCCTTATTGTCTGCCAACGCTCCTCCTTGGTGTGCAAGACACTCTATCTATTTTAGATATGGAAAATATAATAGCAAAAAATCAGATATTTTGTCTAGTACTATTTCCAGTAATGACGTTTTTCACGATGTAGACCGCAATGCTGATTCCTGCAAACACGGCCGCAACGACCACATGGAAGATTCCGCCCTTGTAGTACCACAATGCCTCGACAATGCCCGGAACCAAAAGAACCAGAAGAGCAAGGATAAAGAACACGACGGCCAAAGGAATGACCTTCTTCTTTATGAAGCCGACGCCGGATGATGCAAAGACCGAAACAAGAACCGGCATGCCCGCATACAAAAGAGGCTTTCCGTAGATCATGAACGGAGAAATGGCATCGTCACCGGTGAGCACGTAGAACGGAACCATTATTGCATAGAAAGTCATGAAAAGCGGTGCAAGAGCTTCGGCCTTATATGCCATGGACGAACGGTCAAAGATGAAGAACACCGCCATGCAGATTGCCACAGGAATGAGCGCGTCATAAATGAACAGGTCCAAAACCGCAGCAATAGGATCAGTGGTCCACGTGTATTTCGTGAAAATCATGAATTTCCTGCATATATAGAAACCGAACGCAACGAGGAAACCAAATGCAATAGCCGGAATAAAAGATTTCCAGCTGAAATTTTTGTTCAGACAACAAATGAGCAATAAAAAAACCGGAATACAAGCTATTAAAAACGTATACATAGGCTGTAGGATATCATTTATCGCGCAACTTTTCAACACCGTAAGCCGAATCACACGGCATGATCAGCGTTTTCCGAAAAGAATGCGGAGATTTTCGTCAACAGTTCCGCAGAGATCTTCCACGCTGACTTCACGGCATGAAGCAATGAACTCATATGTGAAGCGCACGTTGACCGGGACATTCGGTTTTCCGCGCAATGGAACGGGAGAAAGATAAGGTGCGTCAGTTTCAAGCAGAATCCTGTCGGAAGGGACATAGCGCAGAAGATTTTTCATATCTTCCATGCGGCTTTTTTTCGTGTATGTGGTTCCGCCTCCGAAAGCAATGTACCATCCTCTGTCGATGAATTTCCTTGCCTCTTCGATTCCGTATGAATAGCAGTGGATTATTCCGTTGTGCCATCCGGCTTCGTCAATGCATGAAAGAGTCTCGTCAAATGCATCGCGGGAATGTACGATTACAGGAAGATCCAATTTTTTTGCAAGCTGAATCTGCATTAGGAAAAGCTCTCTTTCACCTGCGTAGACCTCATCATCAAAATCATCTTCTGTCCTTGCATCAGGGTTGGACGGATTCCAATGATGATCAAGGCCGCACTCACCGATTGCAACTATATGTTTTTTAAAATGATTTTCCTTTTCAAAATCACAAATCTGTTTTTCAAGCGTCCTTATGCTTTCTTCCCTGGTTTTTATTTCGTTGACAGAAGGCCAGATTCCGGCAGTAAAGCACAAAAAAGATGACACGGCAGATTTTTTTTCATCATCCATAAGGGAAAGGCATTCTTCCGCATGGCGCACGCGTACCGACAAATCGCCGCACTTGGTTCCTATATCGACTCCGAAAGCCGGGTTCAAATCTGCATAATCAGAAAGAATCTGCTTTCCGCATTCAGCGTTTCCGCCGTCCATGGTCATAAGGTGAAAATGACTGTCACTGAACATAAGTTTTCTCCAAAATCAAAAATCTAAAAATCAAAAAAGGGTGACGTATGTTTTTCCGCTTCCGCCGTCTTCTGGTGGTGCAAAAGAAAATTCCTTTACGCCGGGATAATGCGAAAGATAATCCTGCACTGACTGCTGGAGTATTCCCTGCCCCTTTCCGTGTATTATGCTGAACGAACGGAAATCATATATTACGCAGAGATCGAGCTGTCTTTCAAGGGCACGCATAGCTTCTTCCTGACGCATTCCCAAAAGCCTAAGCTCAAAAACAGGCCTGTCTTCCTTGTCGCTTCCGGAAGCAGTTTCAATCATGACCGAAGCCTTCAGCGAAATGTCAGGACGCTTTACAGGAACAAGCCGTGATTCCTTTACGTTCATTTTCATAGATCCGAAAAGCACCGACCACGTTCCGTTTTTGTTTTTCTGAACCAAAGTTCCCCTGCGCCTTTCTTCACCGGCAAAGACTTCCACGCCCGGTTCAAAAAGCAGCTTGGAAGGATCATCGGTCTTTATGACGTTTTTTTTCGCAGCACCCTTGTTTTCGGACTCAGGCACGGCATCCGGCACTGATGCATAAAGAAGAGCCTCCGTGTTGGACAATCTGCGCCTAGTTTTTTTATTGGAAGATTCATTGTGGCGGGATGCCTTTGAAATTCTCATGCCGTTTTCAAGAAGAATGCCCTCATCTTTTTTGAGGCTCTCCTTTTCCTTTTGAATATCCTTTTCAAAATCCGAGATTTTATCTTCCTGAAGATCTACGGCACTGGAAAGCTCCGAAATGAAATTTTTCACGCCCAGAGTTTTTTCCCTGTTGATTTCTCCCTCGCGCAACGAACGGACAAGATTCTCAAGATTTTTCCTTGTATCCGAAAGAAATGCCGAGCTTTGCTTATGTTCCGCTTCCTTAAGCTCAAGCTCCTTTTCCTTTATGCTGATTTCACGCTGATGGAGCTTGAATTCCTTTTCTTCCGCCTTGAATATTTTTTCTTCGGCCTCTTTTTTAAGTGCGTCAAGCTCAATGTGCTTTTGGTTGAGTCCTTTTATGAGAGTGCTCACGTCGGACTGCTCGCTTGCAATGTAGCCCCTTGCTTTTTCAACAATCTTGGGATCAAGGCCTGAGCGCAGCGCAATGTCAACGGCATGCGATTCACCGGGAACTCCCATCATCAGATGATAGGTGGGGCTCATCGTTTCCGGGCTGAATTCAACCGATGCATTTACGCACGAAGGATTCGTATAGCCGTAGTTTTTAAGTATGCCGTGATGGGTCGTGACAAGAACGAAAGATTTTCTTTCTATGAGAGTGTCAAGGACTGCCATTGCGATTGCACTTCCTTCCTGAGGATCGGTTCCGCTTCCAAGCTCGTCAAGAAGCACAAGGGATTTTGAATCTGCATGGCTTGTCATGAGGGCGATTTTTTTCATGTGGCTTGAAAAAGTGCTCAGCGATTCATCGATCGACTGCTCGTCTCCTATGTCGGCAAAAATGGAGCTGAACACCGGAAGCCTTGTTCCTTCAAAAGCAGGTACGGGAAGCCCGGCCTGATTCAGCATGGCAAAAAGAGCGAAGGTTTTAAGAGTGACTGTCTTTCCTCCGGTATTGGGGCCTGTAACGACAAGAACCCTTTTTCCGTCCATAAAGTGAACGTCGACAGGAACTGCCTTTTCTCCCAAAAGCGGATGACGCGCACCGACAAGAACGGGAGGCTCTTTTTCAAGGTCGCAGTTTTCGGCGAACACACCCTTCACTTTGTCCTGCCATGATGCGCATGCATATGAAACGTCAAGCTCAATCATGCGGTCATGGGAAATCTCGAAATCTTCCTTCCACTCGCCAAGGGAAAAAGTAAGATCCGAGAATATTTTTTTTATCTCGCTCTGAAGCTCGAATTCAGCCTGGACAAGGGAATTGTTTGCAAGAACGATTTCATCAGGCTCAATAAAAACGGTCTGCCCCGAAGCACTTACCTCATGCACGATTCCTTTTATTGCGGAACGGCGGTCTGAACGCACTGCAAGAAGCTCCCTGTTCTGCTTGTATGCCGGAACGTTTGACTGCAGCGCCTGCGAAAGATTCGGGTCAGTGGTATAGCGCCGGATTGCGCTTTCTATTTCTTTTTGGAGAGAAGCGATTTTTGCCCTGCATGCCCTGAGCACAGGAAGATCCTTAAGCTGACCGGAATAATCTATTACAGAAAAAATCTTTTCTTCTGGAGAAATCATTTCCGGTATTCCAGATGCAGTTTCATTAAGCGCTTCAAGCCCCAAATCTTCACTGGCAGATGAAATTCCGTTTTTTGCCTTGCCTGCGTTCCTGCAGAAAATTCCAAGCGCATATATTTCATCTTGGGAAAGATATGCACCCTCAACTCCGAGCATGGGAAAAAGATTTTTTACAGGCGGCCAACCTGAAAGGCACTGAGCGAAATTCGAATGGCGGAATC
>JAFPKH010000263.1:0-5726 GCA_017424825.1 Treponema sp.
GCTTCTGCTTTTCCTTTTGATTTGCAACCTGTAAAAATTGCTCCGAGAGCAACAAGCGCGATAATAATTTTTTTCATAACGACCTCCAAAAATCAATTGATGGAATCACCATATAAGTTTTTGCATTTCTTTGCTAATACAAATTTTTTATAGTCGCTATAGAAAATTAGTATATGGCGGGCAGGCAAATTTTATTGACTTTGAAAAATAAAAAAATATATAGTTTGCCAGAATTAATAAGGAGGAGTTTATGAAAAGGCCTTTCGTTTATATCCACATGCTTACAAGTCTTGATGGAAAAATCTGGGGAGAGTTTACAAAACTTCCAGAGGAAACAGCCGCCGCACCTTTCTTTAAGGAAATTGGTTTCGGACACGAGTTCTGGAATACGGATGCAAATCTCAGCGGAACGAACACCGCGCTAAATGACTACACCTACCACAGACCGCCGGATTTGAACCGCAATGCGCCGCCTGTTCCCGAGGGTGATTTTATTGCGGAAAAAAATGCGGAACGCTACAGTTTTGTCCTTGACCGGAAAGGGATTCTTGGCTATCAGAAAAATGAAATTTTTTATGCCGGTGTCCATTCCCATATTGTTGATGTCATCACCGAAAGCGTTTCAAATGAATACAAAGATTTTCTCCGCCGCATGAACGTTTCCTATATTATCTGCGGAAAGTCCGAGATTGATTTTGAAGTCATGTTTGAAAAGATGATAAATCTTTTTGACGTAAAAACTCTGTCTCTGGCCGGAGGCGGAACATTGAACTGGGCATTTCTGCGCAAGGGCTATGTTGATGAGCTTGGTTTCGTAATGATCCCGGGAGCAGACGGCGGAACTTCTACTCCGCAGCTTTTTATGGCAAAGGAAGGATGGGGCGAGCAGATTCCGGTTTCGTTTGAATTTGTTGAAGTTAAACTTGATGAAAAATCCGGCTCTCTCTGGCTTCACTACAAAGTGAAAAAAGTTTGGGAAAAAGCTGAGTGGGTTGAAAAATTTGGGACGGGACCAAAAGATTTTGTTTCCGAAGACAATGCCGACAAAAAAAATTTGGGAGAATAAAATGCCACAGGTATTAGACCAGCCAAGATACAAATGCGCACTTTCAGCAATGCAGACCGTCCAGTCAATTCCAGGTGCAATTCCGATTCTGCATTCCGGTCCGGGGTGCGCAAGCAAATTGAACGACAACAATGGATCGGGCGGACATTATGCCGCGAACGTTTATCCATGTACTCTTGTCGGTGAAAAAGAAGTCGTGTTCGGAGGAATCAAAAAACTCCGCGGAACGGTTGAGAATGCGCTCAAAGTAATTGATGCCGACCTCTTTGTCATTATTTCTGGATGCACGACGGAAATTATCGGCGATGACATTCAGGAGGTTGCCGAAGAATTTTATACTGACGAAAAACCTGTAATCTGGGCAAAGACTCCCGGATTTAAGGGAAACAATTATCTTGGTCACGACTGGATTTTAAAATCAATTTTTGAGCAGTACTTAAAAAATATTGAGCCGAAAGAAAAAATCAAGGGTCTTGTAAATATTTTTGCGGGCGTTCCAGAGCAGGATCCGTTCTGGCTTGGAAATCTGCGTGAGCTTGAGCGTCTTGTCCAGTCAATCGGGCTTGTCCCCAACACAATTTTTGGTTTCGGACGCTCAATCGAAAACATCAAAAAGCTGCGGCAGGCTGAATACACAATTCTGGTCTCACCATGGGCCGGAAGTGAGAGCGCGGAATATCTTGAAAAAGAATTTGGGATTCCGCTTTTGAAATATCCTGTCCTTCCGGTCGGTGCTTCCGAAACTTCAAAATTTCTTCGCACGGTCGGGGAATTCTGCCATGCCGACAAGGAGCTTGTTGAAAAAATCATAAAGGAAAGCGAGGCGGAATATTACTATTATATGGAGAGATTTGCCGACACTTTTCTTGAGACCCGCGTTCTTGGAAAAAGATTTACGGTGGTTTCCGAGGCACAGTACGCACTTTCGATTACAAAATTTCTTGTAAACGATTTGGGAGATTTCCCTCTCACCCAGTTCATTACGGACGACACTCCGGCAAAATACCGTGAGGCGATAAAAACGGAATTCACAAAACTCAACTACGGCATCCGGGCGGAAGTTGAATGGAATAACGACGGAAATGATATTTATGAAAAAATCAGGGCGTTTGATTTTGGCGGAATTCCTCTTGTTATCGGAAGCAGCTGGGAAAAAAGAGTCGCGGCGGAACTTGGTGCGCGTTATGTGAACATTTCCTACCCGATGATTGACCGTCTTGTAATCAACGGCAGCCTTGCAGGATATTCTGGCGGACTGAAACTTCTTGAGGACATTTACACCAAGCCCCAGATTTGATTGCAAACACCGGGGCTGTTCATGCAGGCACAGTCTTTTTGGGCAAAGTTTTCATTTTCTTCGTTGTTTTTGGAAAATTCTCCTTTTTTTCGGGCGGAGGCATACGGACGTACAATGAATTTTCCGTGCTAGAGCTTGCCTTATAATAGAAAATTTGGATATAATCAGGATATGGCTAGTAATATTATATTTACACTCTTGAAATTCTACTCGACAAAACAGCGCACTGCGGTTATTGATCAGGGAGAATTTGTTGACTATTTGAGGCGGTATTCCCAGCATCATGAGGAAGATGCGCCGGAGCTGAACACATACATCAACTCAAGCGAAACGCTGCAGTATGAACTTGAGTCACTTGCGTCCAAACATCAGATTTCGATTACGACACAGGCAGGCAAGCAGTTCATCGTCGTGATTTCTTATGTTATCGATGAGTGCACGCAGCTCTATGACGAAATGCAGAGAAACTATTCGCATCCGTTCCCCAATGTAAATGACCTTCCGAAGCATGTGCCTTCCGACATAGCCATAAAAGATCAGGCTTCAGACATCATTTTCAAAATGCTGGACGGAAAAATCGACCCGAACGAAAGGACGCTGTACTGCATACTTTTCGGTAAAGGCATCCCAGGACTTTTGCTTCCTTCAAACGTTCCTATAAACGACGTAATCAACATCTGCCTCAAAAAGCTTCAGGACATGCTCAGGAAGGGTGATTCCCACGACTATTTCCAGAAGAAAATCAACGGTGCGAATCCTGGAAAAGAGATTTCAATCAAAAACTTCTTCACTTCTCTCCTCGGAAAACCGGAAGAAACATGGCTTGCTCTCAAAAACAACGGAGACGCTTTCTATTACTGGAACCAGCTCTGCTACTTCATCCGCCAGGACTGCATCAAGATGAAAGATCTCAACGCAGAGGACATCAACGTGCTCCAGACAATCGGAGTGATTGAGGTTGCGGCTTCATATTACAAGAACATCGCTTCCGAAAGGGTTCTCAAAGATGCGGCCCTCAAGACGCTCGATGAACAGCTCGTACAGCCTCCGTATTATTTTACGATGGACGATATCGCCAACTTCAAGGATCAGAACGGAACTCTCCTCATAACGAAGTATTCTGAAGATGACCTTCACGAGCATATAAAGGAACTTACTTCCTACACAAGAACGTCCGATCTGCCGCCTCTTCTGATTTTCAAGGAAAACGACACAAAATCATACTTCATTGTGAAAGAAAGCGTCATGCCTTTGATCCTGCGCCTTTGCAACGATGCACACGAGCTGATTCACGAAAGCTTGTGCAAGGCATGGTACAAGTATCTTCACGCATACGAAACGCTCCCTGAAATGAAAGAGCAGGCCGCTTTTGAAAAATGCCTCGAAAGGGAACTTAAAGTATGTGCGCCTATACTTTACGCGCTTCTTAAATCAACATTCCTCCCTCTTTTGAGCGAAGGCAACGGAAGGCTGAAGATTTTCCATGACGGTTCAATGGTTTCATACAGCGAGCTTCTTATGTTGAGGCGCACGGAGATTTACAACACGGCAAAGGCAAAGCTTCCGTTCTGGTATTCAGTTCCGGTGATCTCATGGATTCTTTCTGCCGTGCACAGAAAATCAAAGGCTCAGAAACAGAAAGATTCCGAAAAATCAGCGGTTGAAAAGCTCCTCAGCGAAGAAAAAGCAAGGGCAGATGCCAGACAGGACGAGCTTGACGCAAATGATTCTTTGGATCCGAAAAAGAACCGCAAAAAGGAACTCCGCCGTGCAGCAACGAACATCGAAGCACAGATTGTTCCGGCAAGCAGCACCATCGACCGTGAGCTTGAATCTTACATGAGCGAATGGAACGACAGAATCAGCAAGCAGGCACATGACGATCTGGAGCAGGACATCAACACCCTCATCCGCGACTACACAAGGCGCATATTGAGGATGAACAAGACCGAAGCATTCACGCGCGACAGAATCTCCACGCTTGCAGAAGCACTTGTGGACACACCTACGCTGATGAAAATCAAAAATCATCCGGCACTGAAACGTTATGTAGAGCTTTACATGGTCAAGCTGATCAAAAACATTCCGTAAAACAGGTGCAAAAGGAAATGCCGGGCACATCGTCATGCTTGTTCGGCCATCCGTTTGATTATGAAATCCGCCTCCAAGAACGGAAAGTTTTTGGGGGTTCTTTTTTTATATTAGGAGATAAAAATGCTTGCAAAAAGATTGGAAAAACTGCACCCATATGTTCCGGGAGAGCAGCCGAAAGACAGGGACTATATAAAACTGAACGCAAATGAAAACCCATATCCGCCGGCGCAGGCTGTTAGCGAGGCAATAAAATCCGCACTGGATTCAAAGCGTGAAAAAATCGGACTTTACCCTGACCCGGATTCAAATTCACTCAGGCAGGCCATTGCCGACATGCTCAATTCAACCGGAGGTGTATTCTGCAGCACGGAAATCAGCGGAGAAAAATGCACGCCTTCCGAAAAAGACAAAATTCCTTTCACGGTCACACCCGACATGATTTTCTGCGGAAACGGAAGCGATGAAGTCCTTAGCTTTGTTTTCTACACTTTTTTTGACGGAGACAGGCCTCTTGTAATGCCGGAGTTCACATACAGCTTTTACCCGGTTTACTGCGGATACTACGGAATCCCGATGCAGACAGTTCCGTTGAAAAAAGACTGGACGCTCGACACTGAAAAAATGCTTGATGAAGCGAACAAAAACGACTCGTCAATAATCTTCGCAAACCCCAACGCACCGACAGGACTTTCACTTTCACGCAGCCAGGTTGCAGAAATGATCAAAAAAGCCCCGAAAGACAGGATTTTTGTGGTCGATGAAGCCTACTGCGATTTCGGAGGAGAAAGCTGCATTCCTCTTCTGAAAGATTTTGACAATCTGGTTATCGTGCGCACGTTCAGCAAAAGCCTTTCGTTCGCCGGAATGAGGCTCGGCTACATAATCTCATCTCCGGAGCTGATAAAGGCCGTCTTTACGGTAAAAAATTCATTCAACCATTTCCCTGTTGATTTTATCACCCAGACAGCAGGGGCCGCATCATGCAAAGAAGCGTGGTACTATGCGGAGAACGCAAAAAAGGTTGCGGACGAGAGGGATTCGTTCATAGAATTTTTACGCAAGAAAGGTTGGTTCGTAATCGACAGCAGGACGAATTTCGTGTTCACAAAAAAAGACGGTCTTTCGGGGGATGCTATCTACCAGGCCGTAAAAAAATCGGGCATATTGATCCGTCATTTTGCAACTCCGGGAATTGAAGATTTTGTCCGCATAACGATAGGCACTCACGAGCAGATGGAGCAGCTCAAAAAAACGTTGGAGTCATTATGA
>JAFPKH010000264.1:0-3722 GCA_017424825.1 Treponema sp.
ATCTCTTTTTGAGGATACATGCCAAAGAATATGATTCATATCCCTTGCCACATCCAGGATTCCAGACAACGATGTTCCTTGCGTTGTTTTCAGGAAGTACTTTCGCAACTTCCTTGGCATAATCGTCAGACCACCATGTCTGGTTGCATCTTGAATAGAAAGGCTTCAGGAAAGCTTCAGCATCGGCTTCGCCTTCAAGCTGGGTCTTATCGGCTCCCCTTTCCTTTTTCCATTCGATATAACGTTTTTTAGCCCACTCTTCAGTCACAGGGCTGATCGTAAACTTCTTCAATGACTGGAGCGAATCTGAAATAAAGTTCAGGTCCACTTCCTCAGTCTTATGAGCGACCTCCTCGGATTCTTCCTGAGAAACAGGTGCCTCCCTATGCTCTGCCCTTTCTGCCGCAAGCTCTGCCGCAACAGCCTGACGCTGCATGATCTGATTCTTCGCAGTCTCGGCCATCTGCTTTTCTTCTTCAGGTGACTTGACTCCGAAAATCTTATCAATATCAAGAAGAATATACAACCTTTTTTGGGCTTCCACAACACCGGAGATGTATTTTATGTTGATGTCTCCGAAAAGCGGATGCGGAGGCTGTATGGTGCTCTTCTGGATTCCGACGACCTTGTCGATTCCGTCAACGACCACACCGAACGTCTGCTCGCCGACCGTTACGATAAGCATGTTTTCCATGGCATCGTCAGCACGGTCAGGAACCTGAATGTTGAAGAACTTCCTCAGGTCGATGATCGAGATGATTTCACCGCGGAGGTTATGCACGCCAAGTACGAAAGGCAAGGTGTTCGGAACATATGTAAAGTGACCGGCTTTTGCAATTTCCTTCACTTTCATGATGTCAATGGCATAATCCTTTCCAGCAAGCGAAAAAGTAACCATCTTGTAATCGATTACGCTTGACTTCCTCTTTTCTTCCTCAAGCTCATCCTGAGTAAGAACGGTACCGTCTTCCGCAACCTGAGTCGTACTTGCAAGAATATTTAATTTATCCTGAATAGTTGCCATCTACCTACCCTCTTGCATTTCTAATTGCTTCTTCTTCACGAGTCTGTTGTGCGCTGATTTCCTGTTTTACGCCCAATTCCAAAAGCTGGCTGACATCGATAATAAGGGAAACGGAACCGTCACCCAAGATAGAGGCACCGGCAATTCCCGGAGAAGTCGTGAACTGATCCCTCAAAGGCTTGATTACGACATCCTCTTCACCGACCAAAGCGTCAACCATAACGCCGATTTTCTTTTCCTGGGAGCCGACAATAACGATAAAACAGTAATCGCTCTGATCTGAATTACGTATATTGAACAGGCGGCTCAAACGGAGGATTGAAATGACTTCGTTACGGACATTCAAAACCTCGTAGTTGTCAATTGTATTGATGCTGTCACGCTTTACGCGCTGGCTTTCAATGACGTTCGCAATAGGAACTGAGTAGACTTCCTTGCCGACACGGATAAGGAGTCCCTGAATGATTGCCAAGGTAAGCGGCAGACGGATGCTGAATCTGGATCCCTTGTTGCGTTCGCTCGTTATGGTGATAGTACCCTTGAGCTTTTCGACCATAGTCTTTACGACATCAAGTCCTACGCCGCGCCCGGATACGTTGCTGATTTTGTCGCTCGTTGAAAATCCGGGAAGGAATATGAGATTGTATGCTTCCTGATCAGAAAGTATCTTGTTCGGGCTGATAAGGCCCTTCTTGATTGCCTTTTCACGGACTTTATCGACTTCAATGCCCTGACCGTCATCAATTATGTCGATGACAATCATATTGCCTTCATTTGAAGCCTTGAGTATGAGCTTTCCGGTTTCATCCTTTCCGAGCTTGCGGCGGTCTTCCGGTTTTTCGATTCCATGATCGACTGAATTGCGGACACAGTGCATGATCGGATCAAGGAGATCGTCAACCACGGTCTTGTCCAATTCTGTCTCTTCACCTTCGATTATCAGCTCAACCTTGCGTCCCAGGTCACGGCTCAAATCACGCACGACACGCGGGAAACGGTTGAAAATAGTACCGATAGGAACCATACGGATTTTCATGACGCCTTCCTGAAGCTCAGATGCGATGCGTCCGAGATTCTGGGTCGACGAACGGAATTTGCTGGCAGTCGTCTTGAATTCGTTTTCGAATCCGTCGAACCAGCCTGAAAGTCCGCCAAGTTCCTCGTTCACTGCCTGACGTATGTCTTTTGTCGTGGCACCGTTGTTCACTTCCTCAATGAGCTTTGGAAGAGTTTCCGCTATATGATGCTGCCTTTCCTTATAGACTGCATTCAAATTCTGGAGTTTGAGCTGAAGGTCTGCAAGCTGGAGTCCGGTCTGGTTGAACACGGCCTTGGTAATGACTGTTTCGCTGACAAGGTTCATGAGATTGTCCACGCGCTTTGAATCTACGCGGAGTATAGAACCTGTCTGTGTTGCATGAGCCGGAGCAACGGTCTTCTTTGCCTGCTGTACGTTTGCCGTGGTGGCAGGAACCGCGCTTGATGTGTCCTGATGCTCAGGAACTTCGATTTCCTCAGGCTCAGGATTCTGAACTACAGGCTCAGGAGCTTTTCTGGATTCAGCCTTGGGTGCAGGAGCCGGAGAAGAAGATGATGACGAAAGCATATGTGCATCGGTGGCAAGCGTCACGTCGTCAAGGAAACAAATGTCCTCAAGCTCGTTCTGACCGCATGTTGTAGCGACATAATACACTACCTGAGAATGGAATTCATCTTCATAAAGCACTTCGAAATCCGGGACAGTCTTCAACACTACGCCCCTGTTTTTCAGTGCTGCGAAAACCTGGATTCCTCCGACGGAATTCATCGGGTTGCTTTCATCGAACGTAACGTTGACCACCCAGATTTTATGTCCTTCCGGGCACGCTTCCTTTATTTCTTCCAAATCAGCATCGGAAAGCGGAGGAACAGGAGGCATTGATGAAGACGGCTGTGAAACCGGTGCTGACACAGGAGCCGGCTTCGGAGAAACCATTCCCTTCGGCATCTGTACCGGTGCCTTCTTTTTTCCGGATTTTTCAGGAAGGAACGACTTGATCTTTCCGACCAAAGGCGACACGTCTTCCTGGTACACAGCTCCGCCGCTCCGTGTTTCAAGCATGGCCTTGATTACGTCGATCGCACTCAGGAGCACGTCAACTATGGGTTCTGAAACACCGATCGCACCGCCGCGCAATGCATCGAGCAAATCTTCCACGTCATGGCAGAACGAAGAAAGCTCCGTCATCTCCACAGTAGCGGAACCGCCTTTAAGAGTATGAGCGGCACGGAAAATTTCATCGATAGCCTCATGGTTAGACGGGTCATTTTCTATAACAAGGATGTTGCTCTCAAGTGTTTCTACCTGCTGTTCTGCTTCGGCAAAAAAATCTTTGAGAAGTTCTTCATTATTAGCGTCAAGGTAATCACTCATAACTATATTTTAACCTCTTCCAAACAATAGTCAAGCAAAAAGGCGCTCTGTACAAAACTGCATCTTACAAGCGGATCTTGAAAATGCACGACCAACAAGGAACCGGGTATGGTTCCCCAATAGGTCTATTATACCACACAGGAGCCAAATAGGAAAGCAAAAATTTCCTATTTGTTAAAAAGTTATTGCATAATATTATAATAACATAAAAATTTTACTTTTGCAATAAAAAATGCTTATTTTCTAGCACTTTTCGTCGCAAAATCTAACATTTTTCGACAAATC
>JAFPKH010000265.1:0-12458 GCA_017424825.1 Treponema sp.
GTCAAAACCCTAAGCGCGAATAAAAACAACAAGGCACACGGCTAATCGTCTCCCCTTTTTATGCCCAGGTCCGCAATCAGCTTGGTGACGTATGTCCTCTGCACGTCAAGCACCCTTGAAGCCGCACTCTGGTTCCAGTTTTCTTCACGCAGGATTTTTTTGACATATTCCTTCTTGAATCCGTTCACAGCAGTCCTAAGCGTCCTGTCACCCGAAAGCCCCGATGATTCGGCAGATTCCTTTGCAAAAGATTCCGTATAGAATCCGGCATCCGGGCATATTCCTGAAAAATCCCCGGATTTCAAAAGCACCGAACCGGATTTTATGCACGCTCCCATCACGGCATTTTCAAGCTCCGGAATGTTTCCAGGCCACTGGTATTCAGAAAGCATTGCGGCTGCATCAGAAGAAAAGCCTTCCAGATTTTTTTTGAATGCACGCGAATATTTTTCCATAAAAAAATCAGCGAGCAGAAGAATGTCAGAGGGATGCTTTCTAAGCGGAGGAACGTTCAGAGGAAGCATGTCAAGAAGATAATAGAGTCTTTCACTGAACCGGCCGGATTTGACCATAGATCCGAGATCACGGCATGTAAGAGCGAATATGCGCACGTCGCAATTTTTTTGAACCCCGGTGTTTCTGGGAATGAACTCCCCGTATTTGAGGATTTTGAAAAGCTTTTCCTGAAGATCCGGCGAGAGGTTTGCGACTTCGTCAAGCACAAGGGTTCCGCCTTCTGCACTTGAAACGGCACCGTCCTGTCCGAAGATTTCTTCATCCAGAAAATCCATGGACTTTCCCGCACAGCAGATTTTTATGAACGTCCTGCCTTTCCTCGGGCTTTTTTCATGCATCATCCTTGCAACATAGCTTTTTCCGCTTCCGTTTTCACCTGAAATAAGCACGCATGAATCTGCGCCGGAAATTTCATCCACAGCCTTCTCAAGGTCACGGATCATGGGGCTTTTTCCAAGAAACGGCAGCCTGTCATTTTCTGCATGCAAACCGTTTTTTGTGCAAACAGAAAGAAGGTCTTTTTTTTGTGAATAAAGGAAAAAACGTTTATATGAAATTCCCGCCGATTTTCCCAGAAGCTCTGCAATCGAAGCGTCATCATCGTCAAAACCGCCGTCCGCACGGTTGAACAATTCTATAACGCCGAAACAGTCACCGTCGAAAACAACAGGTGAAGCCATCATATTTTTTGGAAGATGAGGATTCTGCCTTGCTGAAAAAAAACTGTCGCCGGCCGGATCGTTTATTATAACGGTCTGCCTGTGCTCCATCACCCACGATGCAATGCTACCTTTTTCAACCGGAACATGCTTGACCTGCACCGAAGAAGAGCTACCTGAAACAATTATGCTTTTTTCGGGATTGTCATAAATCAGCACGGAACATGAGGCACAACGAACAAACGCCATAACCTGCTTCACGATTGAAACAAGCATGGCATTCAAATCATCAAAATTCGAGGAAATTTGATTGTTCAGCTCAATGAATGACTTGAGACTTTCTATTGAAACGTTCTGTCCGTCACTCATTGAACCGCTGATTATTTGCTGCTGAGGTTCTTGAGGCTGTCACCAATCGTATAGGCTCCATCATCATCGTTGCTGTTTGCCATATACTGTGAGATTTCTGCCCTTGCCTGAGCTTTCTTGTACTCTTTAACGGAGAATGCGACCTTCTCTCTTTCCACATCGATTGAAACGACGTAGACGTTGATTTTGTCACCGACATTGTACTTCTTGACGGCTTCTTCAAAAGGAGTGTCCCTGTCTTCGCTGAGGTTTGCCTTGTTGACGAGACCTTCGATTCCGTTAGGAGCCTTTACGAAGATTCCGAAATCCTGGATGCTTGAAACTTCGCCTTCAAGAGTGCTTCCGACTTTGTATTCTGAAGCGAATGCCTTCCAAGGATTGTCAGTGAGCTGCTTTACGCCCACGCGGATCCTGTGGTTTTCTGCATCGCATTCGATTACGATGACCTCAAGCTCCTGATCCACTTTGATTTCGCTTCCCGGATGCTTGACTTTCTTTGTCCATGAAAGATCCTCGCCGGAAAGGAATGCGTCGATTCCTTCTTCAAGCTGGATGAATGCACCACTGTTCGTAATCTTGACGACCTTTCCTTTGATCTTTGTTCCGACCGGATATTTTTCGCCGATTGAATTCCAAGGATTGTCAGTGACCTGCTTGAGTCCCAAAGAAACCCTTCCGGCCTGAATGTCATATCCAAGGATCATGCACTCAACTTCATCACCCTCTTTGACCATGTCTGAAGGCTTGTTGATTTTCTTTGTCCAGCTGAACTCAGAAATGTGGGTAAGACCTTCGATTCCTTCCTCAAGCTCGATGAATGCACCGAAATCGCAGAGCTTGGTTACCTTGCCCTTTACGATATCATTGACATGGTACTTTTCTTCAAAATGTACCCATGGGTCTTCTGAGAAGTGCTTGAGTGAAAGGTTGATTCTCTTTCCTTCCGGATCAAGGCGGATTACCTTAAGCTCGATTTCCTGACCCTTCTTTACGAAATCCTTCGGACGTGTGACGTGTCCCCAGCTCATGTCGTTGATGTGGAGAAGACCATCAAAGCCGCCGAGATCGATGAATGCACCGAAGCTTGTGAATGACTTTACGGTTCCCTTCACTGAATCGCCGATCTTGACTTCATCGAAGAACTTGTTGCGGTTGATGTCAATCTGCTCTTCAAGATACTTGCGGCGGTTGACGACCACGTTCTTCTTTTTGTTTGCCATGAGGCGCTCGATGTAGAACATGCTCTTCACGCCGATGAGCTTTTCTTCCTTTTCGACTTTCTGGCTGTCAGCCTGGCTTATCGGGAGGAATGCAGTGATTCCGCCGCCCAGATCGACTCTATATCCGCCTTTCTGGGTTGCTTCGATAACGCCTTCGACCGGGGTCTTGTCCTTATATGCCACATTGAATTCATCCCAAAGACGCTTTTCATCAGCAATCATCTTTGAGATTTCCGGCAAACCGTTGCGTCCTGCCGGATTTTTCAAATATACTGTAATCTTATCGCCGACGTTCGGCGTTTCATGACCGAATTCTGCAAGACGAAGTTCTCCGTCCCTTCCCAAACCTTCGATACTTACGTAAACGGTATCATTTGTTACGGCTGCAATTGTTCCGGTAACATTCTCACCGGCTTCAACTGACCCCATCTTGTTGATAGATTCTTCCAATTGTGCATGAATGTTGCCGGAGTCCTGAGCTTCATTCAGTTCCACTTCCTTCTGTTCCATAGCTATAACCCTTAAGCATTAATATTTTGTTCAATTATTGCACAAACCTGATTTATGGTCAAGTCTGATGTGTCAATATAAACGGCATCCGGCGCTTTTTTTAAAGAACCTTCCGCTTTATTTCTGTCCATCTCATCGCGCTTTATGATCGCAGCCTTGATTTCTTCCAGGCTCAATCCGCTTACGCCCTGGTCAAACCTGCGCTTTGCCTGCACGTCCACGTTGGCGTCAAGGTAGAATTTGTGCTCGGCATCCGGAAAAACCACGGTCGTCATGTCACGCCCCTCGCAGATTATGCTGAGCGACCTGACTATTTCACGCATCCTGTCGTTCACAAGATGGCGGAGATCCACTATCGAAGAAACCTTGGACACGTTCGCGTCAACCCTGTCCTGATGCAGGAGGTCGTCAACGTCATTTCCGTTGAGTACAAGGCGTGCGTTCACATAATCAAGCTTCTGCTTCCTTGCAAAATCCATGACGGCGGCAACATCATCAAGGTTTATCCCGGCATCGAGAAGCGAGAGTGTCAGCGCCCTGTAAAAGCTTCCGCTGTTGAGGTAAACAAGCCCAAGATCTTCCGAGACTTTTTTTGCCACGGTGCTCTTTCCGGTTCCAGCCGGTCCATCTATTGCTACGACCATTACATCCTCCCTATTTTCTCTGGCAAAGTTTAAGAAGCGACTGAACTTCAGCAGACGTCAAATCCCTGAACTGTCCGAACTGAAGGTCTGAAACTCCCACGTTGCCGATGCGGACGCGCATGAGCCTTTTTATTCCGATTTCGCGGCTTTCGAACACACGGCGGATTTCCCTGTTCTTTCCTTCGATCAGGACGATCCTCATTCTGTGTGAGTTCAGCTCCACGGCATCCTTGCAGCGGTAGAAAACACCGTCGATGCGTATTCCCTGCATGAATTCTTCCGCAAGGTTCCTTGGAAGCGGAACGCTGGTATCGACAATGTACTCTTTTTCAAGCTCTGCGGACGGATGGGAAAGCACCTTCGCAAAATCACCGTCGTTCGTGAACAGGATAAGGCCGCTTGAGAACATGTCAAGGCGTCCCACGTTGTAGAGTCTTTCAGGATATGCCTCTTTAAGCAGGTCGGCAGCCACAGGCCTTGATTTTTCATCGGAAAGGGAGCATACGTATCCGGCAGGCTTGTTCAGTAGAACATAACGTTTGGTTTCTTCCATGAAGATCTGCGCACCGTCAACACAAACTGTATCGGCGGCAGAAACTTTCGTTCCAAGCTCCGTAACCGTGTTTCCGTTTACCGTAACCCGGCCGGCGGAAATTATCGCTTCCGAAGCCCTCCTGCTTGCAACTCCGCAAAGAGCCATGTAATGCTGGAGCCTCCAGCTTTCCTTTTCTCGTGAATTCTGATCAACGGGCAAGTTCGAACCTCTCGCTTTCCTTTTCATCCAGCTGCGGCAAATCTGCTATGCTCTGCAAATGGAAGAATTCAAGGAATTCTTTTGTTGTACCGTACATCGTCGGTTTTCCGGGTATATCCTTTTTGCCGACTTCCTTGATGAATTTCCTGTCAATGAGAATTTTCATCATGTTGTCCGCGCTTACGTGACGGATGCTTTCTATTTCCGCACGGGTAATCGGCTGACTATACGCGATTATCGAAAGAGTTTCAATAGCCGCCTTGCTTAGCCTGCCCTCGTTCCTTTTTCCGTAGCGTTCCTTGACAAGATCGAAGCACTCTTTTTTCGGAGTTAGGATCCATCCGCCGACAATCTGGGAAATCTCTATGCCTGAATCTGCGTTGGCATACTTTTCCCTGAGCCTTTCCACGCACTGGTTCACGGTTTCCACGTCAAGCCTGGTTATCTTTGAAAGGACTTCGGATGACTGAGGCTCGCTTTCAAGGAACAGGACGGTTTCCAAAAGAGCCGTCTCTCCGTCAAGATTAAGCTCAGACCTGAGCGTCTCTATCCTTTCGTTTTCAGTTTTTTCAAGCTCGCTTTCATCTTCCTGCGGAACTTCATCCTGATTTCCGGCATTTTCTGACGTAGCGGCACTTTGTTCTTCCGCCTGGGGCTGAACGTTTTCCTCCGCTTCCCCTTCCTGACGGACTATTTCATCAACGGTCGGAATCCGTGATTTTTTCTTTGCCTTGGGCTTTTTTTCAGGAGCCTCCTGATTGTTTTCCGCAACAACAGCCTCCAAAGCACCGTTGTCTACGCTGCCTGCATCTTCCTGCATATCTTTATGTCTCCAAACATTCTGTTTTGATATATTTCCGCCAGATGATTCTTTACGGCCTCAAGCAGTGCCATGAACGCGCATATCACGTCAAGCTCGCTTCCACGCCTTGTTATGAGGTCGGTGAACATGCATTCTCCTTTTTCCTCAAGCAGCTCGTTCATCAGGGCTATCTTTTCATTCGTGGTGATTTCCTCGTTCATGTTCAGGATCCTTTCGTCCGGGTTCACGTTCGTAAGGTTCCTGAATGTTTTCTGCATGTCCTGAAGCAGCGACCATGCGTCCATTTTTTCCCACTGGTTCTCGTCATCGGTGAACGGAAGGAAACGCTCGATCTTCTTGCGCTCAAAGCTCCACTCGCTCTGTTCCTCCTGCTCTTCCATGAGGATCGAAAGCTTCTTGAACCTCTGGTATTCGATGAGCTGCTCAACAAGCTCGTCACGCGGATCTTCCATGTCGTCGTCGTCATATGAAACTTCGACCGGTAAAAGCATGCGGCTCTTTATGTGAGCAAGCTTTGCTGCCCAGATGTAGAAGTCGCTCAAATCCTGCAGGTCAAGCTCAACCGCATAATCAAGGTAATCCAAAAACTGATCCGTTATTTCCGCAATGGGAATATCGTAGATGTTTATCTTGTTTTCCCTTATCAAGCTCCACAGCAAATCGAGCGGTCCCTCAAACTGCCCTGCCGTAAACTTTCTTTTCTTCTCCACCGCCTCATTTTCTTCCGACGGAATCATTTCTGCCATAAAATGCCACCCCACATTTCAATTTTCTGTCCTTCAAGGGACGAAAGGCAGTCCTTGTAAAAAGCTGTCTTATTCTTATCAGAATCGGCATCTTTTTCAAGAATCTCAATATACGGAACAAGCACGAAGCTTCTTTCCGTCATACGTTCGTGCGGAATGACAAGATCCGGCTCGGAAATCTCCATGTTTCCGAACAGCTCGATGTCTATGTCAAGCGGACGGGGACCGAAACGTATTTCCCTGCTCCTGTCACGACCGAAAGAATCTTCTATCCGGTGGATTTTAAAAAGCAGTTCACGCGGAGTTCCGTCAAAAAGCCCCGTAACCACCATGTTGTAAAAATCAGCCTGAGCCGTAACGTACATGGCGGCGGTCCTGTAAATTGAAGAAACCTTCATGTCCTTCAGAAAAAGAGAAAGCTCTGAACATGCATTCGAAAGTATGGAGCATGGGTCAAGGCCTTCATACCGGACGTTCGACCCAAGCCCCAGAACGACTCTTTCCATAAAAGCGTTTTTCTAAAAAAGCTCTTCAGGAACCGGCTTGTCCGATGCGGCCGCATTTGCAAGTGACGCAGCCTTTGAGCCAGTCTTCGCGGCTTTCTTGACTTCCGGTGCAGGAGCTTCAGCAGGCTTTTCTTCAGCAGGTACGGCCCCTGTTCCTACGCCTTTTGCAGCCATCTGCCTTTCATATTCCTTTATCTGCTCGTCGGTCACTATCTCGCCTTCTTTCGTCCTCAAAACCTGGCCCGGGAAAATCTTCTCACGGATAAGGTGCTCAAGCTCCAGCTTGAAATCAGGATTGCTTTCGATGAAGTTGACGGCATTTTCTTTTCCCTGTCCGACCTTTTCATCTCCGCGCGTGTACCATGCACCCTTTTTGTCAATGAGACCATGCTTTACGGCTGAATCGAGTATTGATGCGGACGCTGAAACACCCTTTCCGAAATATATGTCAAGCTCGACTTTTCTGAACGGCGGCGCAACCTTGTTTTTCACGACCTTTACACGCACCCTGTTTCCGAGGGCTTCTTCATCTCCCTTTCCGTCAATGGTTTCTATACGGCGGATTTCAAGGCGCATTGATGAATAGAATTTAAGCGCGTTTCCACCGGTGGTTGTTTCTGGATTTCCGAACATCACTCCGATTTTCATGCGGATCTGGTTGATGAAGATTATAGTGCAGCGGCTTTTTCCGACTATTGCCGTAAGCTTTCTCAATGCCTGGCTCATAAGACGTGCCTGCACACCCATGACGGAATCTCCCATCTCACCGTCGATTTCCTTCTGCGGAACAAGGGCTGCAACCGAGTCTATTACGATTATGTCAACCGCACCAGAACGCACGAGATTCTCACAGATTTCAAGAGCCTGCTCACCGGTATCCGGCTGGGAAACCCAAAGCTCATCTATGTTCACGCCCAGATTTTTTGCGTATACAGGATCAAGCGCGTGCTCCGCATCTATGAAAGCCGCAATGCCGCCGAGTTTTTGAGCCTCAGCGACCGCATGAAGCGCCAGGGTTGTTTTTCCCGAACTTTCAGGCCCGTACATCTCGATGATCCTTCCGCGCGGATAACCGCCGACTCCCAGGGCTTCATCAAGAAGTATGGAACCGGACGGTATCACGTCAATTGAAGTAGTGTCGGTCTTTGTGCCGAGCTTCATGAGGGAGCCGCTTCCGAACTGCTTTTCTATCTGCAGACGGACTGTTTCCAGGGCCTTGTTTTTTTCTTCCAGATTTGACGGTGACGTTTCTTCCGTTACTTTTGCCATAATGCATTTCCTCCAAGTGGCAGCGGCATTTTTTTATTCGGCCGCATGTCCTATTATATTTTATTCCCTGAAAATTCAGTTTTGTAATCAAAATGACAATTTTTTTTGAAAAAAAAACAAAAAAATCAGTCAAAGACACCTTTTACCGGCTGATAGACCGCTCTTCCGTCAAGCACTATCTTGCCGTTTTTCTCGCCGACCACACCAAGGATCCGTATAGGACGCTCAGGATTTATCGGACTGCGGTTTTCAGGACGGAAAACTACATCGACCGTTCCCTCCAGATGAAGCCCCTCGTGATAACCCACGAAAAGTACGCATCTCCATGACCCGTCGCTCTCTTCGGTTGGATTTGCGATAGTTCCTGTCCATGCAACGTAGCATCCGTCATACAGCACATGATCAGATTCAACTTCACTGTACGGATAGTTGTCGTTTTCCTTCCCTTTTTCCCTGAACGTTTCGAAAGTCACCTTTGAAAGACGCCCCTGAAGCTGCTTTGCCTTTCCTTTTATTGTATCCGTGGCATTGCTGTTGAGTATCCTGTTGATTTCGACCCTTGCAGGATTGTCCCTGTGCGCATGCCAATACATGACGGCGTTTTCAATGCTTTTTACGGCAGCCTCATTGCTCAGTATGTAATGCACCTTATTTGCAGAAGGATTTTCCGTAACGGCATCACGCCTTTCTTTTCCGGTGAGCGCAATGTCAGAAAGATTTCCTCTTTCACCGTTCCATTTTACGCTGCTTTTCGGCATGAAAACCAAAACCAATGCAAGGACTGCAGCAGCCGCTATTCCAACAAGCACAAGGTTCCTTATGATATCCGGGTTGGTTCCCAGCGGAGGATAATATTTCTGGATCTTTCCGTTTGATTTTATTCTCTGGACTTCAAGGAAATCGCGTCCTTTAGTGCGTATGAACTCCATTGCACCCTTCGCCATCTGGTTTCCGGGATCCATGTCAAGCACGTCAAGATAGTACTGGATTGCCTTCGCATTGTCACCGCGCCTCAAAAAAAGTGCCGCCTGCCCCAAAAGAAGCTCCGAGCTGTTTATGTGGATTTTTCTCGCCTCATCGTAATAGCGTGCCGCATCCCCGTCATCGTCAAGATAAAGGCATGAAGTACCAAGCGCAAGATAGTATTCAAAGCTCCCCTTGTATTTGCGCGCATAGGATTCAGATTCCAGAAGCCTGACGACAATACCGAATTTGCGCCTTTTCATAAGATTACGAGCTTGCTCGATTACAGACCGTTTCATCAGTAAGTTCCCCACCCGACTTTTTTAATGGAAGCCGCAGGAACTTTCCCGCAGCCTATTTTTTGTACAGATTCAGCTTTTCATTTAAACGTTTTAATTTTGATTCGTCAATACCTATACCGTTTTCCTGTGCGGACAAAATGATTTTCCTTATGAATTCCGCGTCAGAAGCGTCTATGCCCTGTCCGTATGCCTTGAGCAGCCTGTCATAGTCTTCTTTCAGGCTCAGGTATTCTTCCCCGGTGAGCTTCAGTAGGTACAGAAGCTTTCTTTCACGCTCGCTCCTGGTGATTTCTTCAAGCCTTGCAGCAGAATCAGCGGATTTTGGATCTGACGGATATTCGCTTACGATCTGTGAATACAAGGATTTTGCGGAAGCATAGTCACATTCGTCAAAAAAACATTCGGCAAGCCAGAACAAGGCCGAGACATACATGGGGCTTTTTGGGTTTTTAACGCAGAAATCAGCGAGAACGTTGAATGCCTCGGTGTTCCTTCCAAGCAGATGCAGGATCCTTCCTTTCTGATAGTCAAGGCTCTGTTTTACGGGGCTGTCAGGAAAAAGCCTTTCGAACGCGGCACAGTCATCAAGCGCGGATTCATAATAACCGGCATAGATCTGGCTCATTATCATCATGTACCAAGTGTTGTCGGAAACGTCCTTCCCGGCATTGACGGCATCTTTTAGAAGGAGAGAAGCCTTTGCCCAATCTTCCTTCTTGTACGCATCAAGCCCCATCAGCAGAATGTCACCGCCATCACCGGACGACGTGGATTCCGCAGCGAACAAAAGGGCCGTAGAAAAAAAAGCCGCAAAGCAGAGTAAAAAAACCGTCATATTAAATAGCCGTTTCAGGCCTGCCATCCTAAAGTCCCCCGAAAAAATGATGATCCGGAAACCACTACGTCAGCACCGGCATCAAGGACGGAAGGCAATGTCTCCTGGTTTATTCCGCCGTCAACCGATATCAGGTACTTGAAGTTTCCTTTGCTCCTTATATCGGCAAGGGCGCGCACTTTTTCCACTGTGTAGGGAATTAATTTCTGACCTCCCCATCCAGGATTTACGGTCATCACAAGCACAAGGTCAGCAAGCGGAAGAAGATGCTCCAGGATTGATACGGGTGTTGAAGGACAGATTGCAACCCCCGCCTTTTTACCGGCGCCATGGATGATCTGCATGCACAGGTCGGCATGTGAGGTTGCTTCGGCATGGAAAGTTACCCAGTCGGCACCTGCATCGATGTAAGACTGTATCGACAGTTCAGGCTTGTCAATCATAAGGTGCACGTCAAACGGAAGCCCGGTGCATTTTCTGATCGAAGCTATGACTGTCTGGCCGTATGACACCGGTGGAACGAAATGACCGTCCATGACATCAACATGCACGAGTTCCGCGCCGTTTTTTTCAATAAATTCAATTTCCTCGCCCAGCTTTGAGAAATCTGCGGAAAGGATGGATGGTGAAAGTAATGCCTTTTTCATGGTGCAATAATAGTAGTTATATGCCCCGTTGTAAAGTGCGGAAAATTTTTAAAGAAATTTCGGATAACATATTGACAAAGAGGATAAAAGTAATTATAAAGATAGTCTTTTTCTTTGTTTTTTATGGTAATTGACTAATTTTTCACAGTCCTATATAATCGCAATCATGGGGACGCAATCTGAAGAAGCAATCATAAAAGCACTTTCGTTTATAAAAGACGGAAAACTTGAGCTTGCTAAAAAAGAGCTTGAGACGGCGTTTCTTGATGACCTTGAAAGCAAAGCCCTGCGAGTATGCACTGCGTTCTGCTGCAACTGGATCAAGGCTTTTTCGGAATCTGATTCTGCTACAGATTTGACCAAGGGGGACAACCTCCTGCAGATGTGGAACAGCTTCGTGCCGTGGACAAAGAAATTTGCCTGCGATTTTGAGAACGATGAGCTTTACGAGGATGCCATGTTCGCCTTCAAAACATGCGTCTACAGCCGTGCGCTGCAGGAATACGAAAAGATTCCCGATGACGGCGACCCCAAAATGAGAGCGGAACTGCTGCGTAAGACCGGGCTGTGCGAAAAAAGGCTCGGTAATTACGACAATGCCCTGAATCTGCTGAAAGAGGCCAATTCCCTTAATCCGGGGCAGGCTGAAATAATATCCGAAATGGCCGACTGCCTTGAGCTTTGCGGTGACAGCAAGCTGGCCAGGGTTTTGTACAGGGAGGCTTTTTTCGTAGATCCTGAGAAAGTGTGCCTTGAAAACCTTGATTCTCCGCTGATTCAGGAGCTTGTTTCAAGAATAACCGAATCCAAAGAATATTCCGGCAGGATTCTTCAGGAGTGGCTTCCGGTTTACGGGATACTGCTCGGTGCGTTCAATGTCAAGCGTCCCCTTAAGTCACAGGAAGTCGGGCGTTTGAAGCAGAACATATATTCAAAGGAAAACGAGCTGAAAGCCTCCGATCACAAGGATCTGATAGTACCGAGGCTCATGAACCTTTATTTGTGGCTCATGGACTACTATCTTTTGTCAAAGGAAAGCACGGTCAAAATCAACGAGCTGCTTCTGAAGATAAAGCTTCTTGATTCTGAGATATACGAAGGCTATTTCAAATAGATTTTTTTGCAGTCCGGACGGTAAAAAACGTAAGGATGCAGAACAACATACAAGGAACCAATAAAGGTTGTTATAATTTTAGGAGTTTTTATGTCTGAAGAACTTGAGAATTCAGTAAGTGAAATGCTGAAAGAGGAAAAATGGACCAGGGCGGGAATCAGCGGATTCAACTTATCGGAGCTTGAAGAAATTCTTAAAAGAGCGAAAAAAGAGAACTGCGAAAAGCGCATCAAGGAAATCTCCGACGAGCAGCTGACGCACACAAAAGACAGCATCGTGGCTCTTTATCTTTCCGGAATGATCGGACTCCGCGACGGATCGCTGGACAACAGCAACCTTGAAACTTTGATTGATATCCTTGAAAAGAACCACAAGAGCACGGTAGTGGAGCAGATCTGCACTTCAATACTCGTTTCGGAACCGACCAACAAATTTGCGCTCAGAAAGCTCGCAGACTATTACAAGGTCAACAACGACGACAGGATCTGGGCTTTGTACGAAAAGATAGTCCTCATCGATTTCGAGGAAGCCGACATAGCAAAAATCCTTGCCGACCGCTACGAAAAGCAGCAGAACCTTGA
>JAFPKH010000266.1:0-3779 GCA_017424825.1 Treponema sp.
CGTCGAAAGCATGATTCCGTAGGGGAGCACGAGGAACGCCGCCAGAAAAAGCGCTATGCTGAAGAAAAACAGTGCGCTCGAAATCTCTTCTCCGGAAACGATCATAATACCTGCTGCAAGGCTTGAGGAAAGTAGGATTATATCTGCAATCAGGACGGTGAAGCTTACCCTTGCAGTGCTCCTTTTCCTTGAAATGAGGAGAAGCACCAGCAGTATTGAAGCTATGGCCGCCGTTGCGAAAAGAGGTATATGAGCAAACGTGTCGTTAGATGCCAAAATTGAACTCCCTTTATTTGCTTTGCGCTGACATTTTTTTAAACTAAAAAATCTTTTTGATAGTTTAGCATTGAAAAGTTCAGCCGTCAAGTTTTTTTAAGTAAAGACAGCCCCAAGCTCCTGAGGATGCCATCCGTCTTTCGGTTTCCCTGGAATCCGCCTTTTCTGTATATCGGCAGAATTTCCCGGAAAAAACAGCCCGGCTTTCCGAAAACTTTTTTCCTATAAAAATAATTCAAAGTAATTGACATGAAATGCCCGGTGCGCTATATTATAGATACATTTTAATTATTTTTAAGATGGAGCCGCGAAACGGCTCCATTTTTGTTATAAGGGAGTGTGCGCTTGAATTATACGTCGCCGGATTCCATTCCGCATTTCAAGGAAAGCTCTGCGGTTGTCGATGCCGCCGGGTTTACGTTGGTCGAGCTGCAGGTAGTTCCGCAGAAAGGTTCCGTTCATGTCACCGCGGTGATTGCATCGAAGGACGTGAAAAAGGACATCGGCGTGGCTGACTGCTCGAAGGTTCACCATGCATTGCAGCCCAGACTCATATCTATGCTCGGCGTGTGCGAGGACAACTTATATATGGAAGTTTGTTCTCCCGGCATGGAGCGCAACATAAAGAATGCCGCTGAATTTTCTTTTTTTACAGGACGTGAGATCCGCGTGTGGGATAAGACCGTCGGTGATTGGGTGAGCGGCACAATCAAAAGTTCAGATGAAAAACATGTTGTCCTGACTCCTTTGAAACAGCAGGAAGAATCTGACGGAACGGGGGACGGCGAAGAGATATCCGTTGCCTACGAAAATATAGCAAAAGCAAAATTTATACATTTGTAATGGGGGATTGTCATGGCTAAAAAAGCTGCAGCACCAAAAAAAGACGACAAGCCTAAGCTTTCGGATGCATTCCGTGAGCTGGCCGAGAAAAAGGGTGTAAGGGAAGAAGAGGCGAAAGCCATAATCGAAAATATGATCAAGGCTGCTTATAAGAGGGTTTATGGCAGCTGTGACAACTGTATAGTCGAGATCGCGGACGGATTTTCCGATGTCAAGGTGTTTTCACGCAAGAAGGTCGTTGACGTTGCCTATTCCGAAGTCGATGAAATTGAGTACGATGATTCCGTGAACCTTGATCCGGATAAGAAAATCGGTGATTTTATAGACATTCCTCTGGATCCGACCAAATTCGGACGCTCTGCAATCGATACGGGAAAGCAGAACGCACATCAGGCCCTAAACGACACGCACAAGGATTACCTCTACAACATGCACAAGGACAAGGTGGGATGCCTTGTTTCAGGAACCATACAGCGCGAGACGAAGGGAAACATTTTCATTGACCTGAACCTGAACGACGTCGAGGGATTTCTCCCGGCGAAAAACCAGAGTCCGGCGGAGCTTTATGAAATCAATGACCGTCTGAGCGGACTCGTTACGGACATCAAGAAGCAGAATACCGGAGTTCAGCTTGTGCTTTCACGTGCTGACGGAAAATTCGTTGAAAAGATTTTCGAGCGTGAGGTTGCGGAACTCAGCGACAGGACGATCGGCATTCAGACGGTTGCGCGCGAAGCCGGAAAGAAAACCAAGATTGCAGTTTATACGAACAAGCCGGAAGTTGACCCGGTCGGTGCATGCGTAGGTATCAAGGGTGCCAGAATCACGAACGTAATCCACGAGCTGATGGGCGAAAAAATCGACGTTATCCGCTATGATGAGGATCCGCATGTGTTCATCAAGGAAGCCCTCACTCCTGCAAAGGTCAAGACCGTAGTTCTTACCGACGTTGAAAAGAGGGAAGCCATTGCGATCGTTCCGGAAGACCAGTTCTCTTTTGCAATCGGAAAATCCGGATTGAACGTGCGCCTTGCAAACAGGCTCTGCAACTGGAACATAGACGTAAAGACCGAATCACAGGCCGCTGAAATGGAAATCGTTGAAGACGACAATTCAAGGAAGGCCGCTGAGTCACTCTTTGCCGGAATGGATCAGGCCGTTGCAGCACAGGAAGAGGAAATCGCATCTATTTCACATCTCCCTGGAATCGATTCACGCGTCGCGGAAATTTTGAAGGCCGCAGGGCTTGACGATATCGGAGACTTCGTAGATGCTGTAGAAAACGACAAGGTAAAAGATATTGAAGGTCTTTCTGCTGAGGATATTGAGGCCGTCAACAAGATTATTGACGAAAACGTCGAATTTGAAGATGAGGACGGTGCAGTGAACGGTGAGGAAGCTGAAAGTCAGGAAGAGGAAGAGTATTTCTGCCCTGAATGCGGTGCAAAGATTTCTCTTAATGACACCCGTTGTCCGAAATGTGGAATAGAATTAGCATTCGAGTAAATTAAAGGAAAAAGGATTATATGGCGGAAGAAGAAAAGAAGACTGAAGCAAATAAGACAGAATCTCAGGGATCCCAACCAAAGAAGAAGATCGTAATCAAGCGTAAGTCGCCGTCTTCGGCATCTGCGCAGAAAGAGCAGAAAAAACACGTGGTCGTCAAGAAGAATTCCGATGCAAGTCCGGCTTCTGAAGAAAAGAAATCCGTACCTTCAGGCAATGCGACGGAGCCTGTCAAGAAAACCGAGGCACAGGCAAAACCGGAAGCTTCTTCCGTTCAGCAGGGCGGTTCAGGAGAATCAAAGCCTGCGGGACAAAAAGCTCCTGAACAGACAAAGACTCAGGGTACTGATGCAGAAAAGCCTCAGCGCCAGGTAAAGACTTTTGAGCTGAACAGCGTGCGCCCGAACGTAAAGGCAGGGAATTTGAGCGGCGGACCAAGGGGGCGCTATAACAACGGACGCAGGGATTCAGGCTTTACCGGAACCCAGGCACGTGAAGGATATCAGAACCGTCAGGGCGGATACAACAACAATGGTCAGCGCCAGGGCGGATACAACAACGGCCAGAGACAAGGCGGTTACAATAACGGCCAGCGTCAGGGCGGATACAATAACGGCCAGAGACAGGGCGGATACAACAACGGTCAGCGTCAGGGCGGATTCAACGGTCAGCCGAGACCCGGAATGGGAGGCGGAAGACCAGATTTCTCAGGACCACGCACAGGTTCGGGCGGTTTTGCAAATCCAGCTGCACTTGCCGGTAACAAGGCTCCTGCAAAAAAGCAGTTCAAAGGCAAGAAACAGGTTTATAACCGCAAGGATGAAGAGCAGGCGTTCGGTGAGGATGAGCTTTACGGAAACAAGAAGAAGGAAATCACTCCGGCAAGCGTAGTCCCGGAAAAGATCGACATCATGGACAGTATCACCGTTGCGGATCTTGCAAAGAAGATGAACCTCAAGGCCAGCGAAATCATCGGAAAGCTGATGGCAAACGGAATGATGGTCACTATCAACCAGAGCATCGATGCCGACACAGCCGAAATCATCGCGAGCGAATATAAATGCACTGTCAATAGGATAAGCCTTTATGAAGAGACCGTCATCGAAAGCGACAAGGGAACTGAAGAAGGTCTTTGCGTAAGGCCTCCGATCGTC
>JAFPKH010000267.1:0-3122 GCA_017424825.1 Treponema sp.
CAAAAATACATCAAAAACAAGTTCTTTTCTCGTTCTTTTTTTCAGTTCAGATGTAACCTCAACAGGCTCCTCTGCAAACAAAGATGCCGTTAGAAATACAAATAGAAAACATGCGATTTTCCGTATCTTGCTGTGTGACATTGTAATCTTCTTCATATTAACACCTCTTTCTGAGAAAGCATTATATCCTATTGATATAGCCTTCGTTTAATATTGTGAACTGGCCGTCTTTGTAAATGGCGGTTATTAAAATCCGTCCTCCCGGCCATTTAATTTTGAATTTACATTCTTCATCATCATAAAAGGAATCCATAAGATTTGTAATGTCACTGATGATAATAACGGTTTCATCAGACCGTTTAACTGATAATTTCAGATCTATACCGCCGTTAAGAAGTAAATCGTCAACATTGCCTATCCTTCGTTTTGGAATGGTATTGTTCAATGTGATTATCAGTTCATTATTCTCTATAATTATAGATTCGGTAATGGATGGTTTTGCATTGCATTTGCAGAAGAATAAAAGGACAAAAACCGCCATTATCAATAAGGTTGTTTTAGATTTTCCAATACCCATTCCACGGCCTCCGTATTCCCATTTATTGTATATGGAAAAATTATATTCGTCTATCGATAATATTTTCACCTACGCTACACATCTCATTGACAGCCCGCCATGTGCAGGAATATATTCTTATATTGATAAGTCCGGTAAAGCAGAGTATAGTTATAATATTCCATTTGAAGGAGAAAAAAAGAAGTTATTCAAAAAGATTGTTTATACCATTTTCATCCTTTTTGTTTTTTCTTCTTGCTCTGGAGATGATTTTCTTACAGACGAGAATATTTCTGATTTTCAAAATATTTCTGATATACTATATGCAGATGATAGCACTCTATTGGTAAATCGAAATTTAAAAGACACTTCTAAAATATATGGAAGAAATTTTAGCCGCAAAGAAATTCCAGTAGGTGATGTATATTATAAATTTTTTCAGGACAACCCAAAACTTTCTTATGTTTACAAATTTTCAGAAGATATTAAAAACATTGGTGAAAGCGGTAAAAAATATTCCAGTTCGCACATATCCCATGGAGTATTGGAGAAAGAACGGGGTGCAAGACTTCTGATGGAAAAAATACCGGATGAAAATGCTAAAATCGAGCTTATTTTTTTCTATAAATATGGCTACATTCCAATATTGGGTAATACGGATGAAGGAAATGCATATGTTTATTCTCCTGATTTAGACCTTTCTTCATTATCTTCTTGCGAGCTTGCAGTTTTTGGATTAGACAATGCTTATAAAATGAAATTCGAGAACTGGTTTTACACCGGCCCTCTGGGATAATGCGTAAGATCTTTATTGTACATGATTTCTCTTGTTCAGCTTCGCTTAAATTGCTATAATCATCTAACTATGGAAAACGAAACTGTAAAAGAAACGGACAAATGTCCTTGTTGTAGCGGAAAATCATACGGCGAATGCTGTTCTCCGATTTTGAGCGGAAAAGAAAAGGCCAAGACTGCGGAAGCTCTGATGAGGGCGCGCTATACGGCTTATGTCGTGCATAATATTGATTTCATAATCAACACATGTGAATCCGGTGAAAAGATTGCGGAAATCGACCGCAAGGCAACGGAAGACTGGTCAAACAAGAGCGTCTGGCATGGGCTTAAAGTTCTCAGGACCGAAAAGGGCGGTGAGAATGACGACGAGGGAATTGTCGAGTTCGAGGCCACATACACCCAGAAAAACATCCGCGACGTTCATCATGAAATCGGCGGCTTCAAAAAAATCAACGGGGAATGGTTCTACAGCGAAGGCATGATACGCCCTACAACCGTTGTCCGTGAAGGCAAGAAGATCGGACGCAACGAGCCTTGTCCATGCGGAAGCGGTAAAAAATACAAGAACTGCTGCGGAAAGAACTGATATGGCCTCAAATGTTTATACCGGTTTTCATGCCGTAGAAGAAAGAATCAGGCAGTACGCCCAGAAAAAAGATGATTCCGTGACTTTGACCGTGTTCTATTCAAAGGCAGGGCCGCGCATCAAAAAAATACTTTCTCAGGCAGAGGAGGCTGGTATCAGCTGTTCGCAGGTCGGATCTCCTGAACTGGATTCCCTTGTCAAAAATCTCCCGGAAACGGCCAGGGATCACAGGGGAATCGTACTCAGGGCTGACGGTGAGGAGGAAAAGGCTTCTAATCTTGTCGTGCTTGACCAGTGGCTTAAAAAATGCCCGGAAAATGCGACCGTGATAGTCCTTGATTCTGTGACCGACCCGCATAACGTGGGTGCAGTCCTGCGTTCGTGCGATCAGTTTGCGGCAGATCTGATGGTCATACCGGAGCGCCATTCTTCTTCGGATGTCCACGACAATCAGGTCATTGCAAGAAGTTCCGCAGGTGCAAGCGCATGGGTTCCTTATGCAGTGGTTTCCAATCTGGTGCGTGCCGTTCAGATGCTGAAAGAATCAGGATTCTGGATTTACGGTGCCGATGCCGGTGGAAAAAGCCTTGCTGAAATCGAATTCGCCAAAAAGACGTGCATTGTCATGGGAAGCGAAGGTTTCGGAATGGCAAAGCTTTTGTCCAAGGAATGCGACCAGATCGTTTCAATCCCCACGTGCGGAAAAATCGACAGCCTGAACGTTTCTGTAGCGGCGGGAATCCTGCTCTATGAGAGACATAGACAAAGTATAAACTGATTTAAGATAAAATCAATATACTGACATCATGCTTTTCCTCTCCTTAATGCGGCTTTTGTTTGAATACAAAAGTTGACTAGATTCGATTCTACTGTTATATTTTTTTTATGAACATTCTTTTAGGTACTTCTGCGGCTAGAGGCATGGGGATTGGAAAAGCTTTCGTCCTGCCGGAAGCTCAGGAAAGGGTAATCCCCAAATATGCTGTGACTGATGACAAGATTCCTGGTGAACAAGCCAGGTTCAAGGACGCTTGTACCAAA
This sequence comes from Treponema sp., assembly GCA_017424825.1. Lineage (GTDB taxonomy): Bacteria > Spirochaetota > Spirochaetia > Treponematales > Treponemataceae > Treponema_D. Next base: position 2,979 of record JAFPKH010000267.1, read on the forward strand.
ATTTACAATCAGATAGACGCCAATCTGAAGACAAAGCAGCAAAATGATTTGCAGAATGTTATTTTTGAAACCTATCTTTTGATGCTGACCGACCCTGTTTTTGTCCAGGAAGTCAATGACGGGGTGGCTGAACTCAAGCAGAAC
>JAFPKH010000268.1:0-14446 GCA_017424825.1 Treponema sp.
TATTTCCAGATTTTAAGGATTGCTTCCTCAACCGTTCCGGGAAGTTCCATTGCGGTTATTCCCTTTGACGAAAGAAGCGATGCGGCTCCGTTTCCTATCCTGCTTGCGGCGACATAGCGGCAGTCTGAAAAATGCGATGTGCTTTCTTCCATTGATGACTGTACGTGGCTTCCTTCCATGCATACGGGAACGACCTTACGTTTTTCAACCAAGTCATAGCCTTCGTCATCGTCGATGAGATAGATGAAAAATGTGTCTGCACGGCCGTAATGACGGTCCACGTTTTCACCGTCAGAACTTGCGAGCGCGACCTTGTATTTTCCGGGGTTGTTTTCAGCCATGGGAAAAATTCTCCTTTATGCTGTCCAATGCTCCGTAGTTTGCGTACAAAAGCCTTGAGAATTCCGTGCGTCCCGGCACTCCCACTGCATCGGCACGGCAATGGTTGCAGTGCAAAAAGAGCTGGATGTGCTTTGCGGCGGCGAATCTTGCGGCATGGATTTCTGCACATGTAGGCGCAGGCTCGTCCTTCAGCTTTGCGGTGGGTATCAGCGGGATGATGTTGTATTTCAATGCTCCGGCTTCAGAAACTGTACGTGCGATTTCTTCTATATGATTTCCGTTTATTCTTGGTACCAGCACTGTGTTGACTTTTACCGTAATGCCGGCTGCGGATATTTTTCTGATTCCTTCAATCTGGTTTTTGATGAGGATTGCGGCCCCCTCTTCTCCTTCGATTTTTTTTCCGTCCCAGATTATGTAGTCGTTGAGCTGGGCTTCGATTTTTGGATCAACCGCATTCACCGTAACGGTAAGCGTGTCGATTCCTGCATTTATGATTTCTTCCGCCCTTCTTGAAAGCAAAAGTCCGTTTGTGCTCATGCACTTTATGAGCTGTGGGAAGCGTTTTCCGATTATGCTGAATGTTTTTATTGCATTGTCGCTTGCAAGAGTGTCGCCGGGACCTGCTATGCCGCAGACTTTTATTTCCGGGCTGATTTCAAGGGCTTTTTCGACAAGTCCGGCCGTTTCTTCTGGTTTAATGATTTTTCCAGTGACACCGGGGCGGTTTTCGGTCGTGTTGAGAGAGCGTTCACAAAAACGGCAGGCTATATTGCATCCGGGACAAACGGGCAGATGGATTCTTCCTGTGTTCGCCCTTCCCGTTCCAAAGCAAGGATGGTTCTGCTGGATTTCTGAAAATGATTTTGACATCTGCCGCCTCCGATTAAAAACTAAAAACCTAGCTAATCAATAGGTTTATACAGATATTCTTTTACTATCATTTTCCTACTTTGTCAATAGGGTAATAAAATCAACCCAGATAAAAAAAAAGACCTTCTTTTATGAAAAGAAAGTCTTTTGTGAAAGTCGGGCAAACTGGATTCGAACCAGCGACCTCAACGTCCCGAACGTCGCGCGCTACCAACTGCGCTATTGCCCGATAGGTGTAAGCCCTGCAAGCGGATTTCAACCGATGCAAGAATAAAAAAACCACCCGAATAAAAAGAACGGATGGCTTAAACGGGAGTTACGGGGCTCGAACCCGTGATCTCCGGCGTGACAGGCCAGCGCGATAACCAGCTTCGCTAAACCCCCTGAATGTGCATACTATATCATCTTTGATTTTCTATGTCAACAACCAAACGTAAAAAATATCAAACAAAAGGGCATATCCAAAAACAAAAATCCATGGATTATTCAGGAAATTTTACGATGCAGAAAACGGATATAATGTTGACACCAATTTTATACAATGATAAAATTATCGCCTATGCGGTCTGTCAGCTTGACAGTGCGCAGAAGGAACAGCCATTATAAGATGGCGCATAAAAAAATCTTCAATAGTAAGGACTTTTTATCATGGCAGAAGAAGCAAATGAAAAGACGGCCAAAAAAAAGGCTGACAACGTTAAAATCGGCGCGGTTATCGTTCTTGTAATCTCAGCATTAGTATTCATTCCTACGGGAGGATCTGCCGTAATCCAGTCAATCATGCAGAAAAACCAGACCCGTGTTTTCGGAAAATACAAGGGACAGAAAATCGAATACAAGGCCGGATCTGATTTTGCGGCGAACGTTTCCAATATAGCACAGAACTATCAGAGCATGGGATACGACGTAAACCAGATCTACAGCTACATTTTTGAAAGCGCATTCGAAACTACGGTAAAGAACATGTATTTTGAAGATGCAGTCAAAGGCGCAGGCTATTCAGTGCCGAAAGCTGCGGTCAACAGGCTCATAATTCCTTATTTCCGCGATGAAAACGGAGAATATTCTTCAAAGATCTACAACCAGACCGACGAAGCCACAAAATCCGAACTCCGTGCATCAGCAGAGGAAAGCCTTCTCCGCTCACGTTTTTCAGACGATGTTTTTGGTTCCAACAATCTTTACGGACTCAAGGTTTCATCAAAAGAAAACCTGTTCATCTCATCAATGGGAACTGAAAAGCATGCATTCAAGCTTATGGCATTGAGCACATCAGACCTCCCGAAGGAAGAAGCCGTCAAGTATGCGGAAAACAACAAGGACACATTCCGTCTCTACAATTTTTCTGCAGTGACTCTCTCGGAAAAAGCAGATGCAGAGAACATCCTCAAGCAGATTCAGGGCGGAGAGCTTACGTTCGACGATGCAGCCAAGACAATCTCCGAAAAGCTTTTTTCAGAAGACGACGGAAAGCTTTCAAACCAGTATTACTATCAGCTGAAGAACACGATTCCTAACGAAGCAGACCTCCAGACAGTAACCGGACTTTCAACAGGAGCTGTTTCAGACGTTATACAAACTTCAAGGGGATATACGATTTTCCGCTGCGACGGAGCATACACAAGCCCGGACATGACAAAAGACGAAACGATCGACATCGTTCTTTCATATATAAAGTCATATGAAATCAGCTACATCGAAAACTACTACACCGAAATGGCAAACAAATTCATCTATGACGCTTCAATCGCACAGCCTGTAATCATCGACGTTTCAGACGGAGAAGAAGGTCGCGTGCTTGATCCGAACGTCCGTGCAGACCAGAGGCTGATTGCTGCCGGCGGTGAAAATATCGTGGAGCTTGACAAATTCGAAAGCGCATGCAGAAACTACGGAGTCAAGGCCATTGACGTTCCTGCATTCCCTGTGAACTACGGAAACTCAGCATTCTTTGACACTGTTCCGACCGATGTTTCTCAGCTCAGCAGCCTTTCATCAAACGCATCTGCATTCAAGACTATGTTCTCCCTCAAAGAAAATGAGATAAGCTCTCCGTTCGTGCTCGGTTCAAACGTAATCGTAGCAAAGTGCGTTTCAATCGAAAAGGAAGACACCGTTGCAAAAGATGGTTATGTAAATCAGGCCTCTGATTACGACTATGACAGCGCAATGACAGCAATCATGTCTTCTCCTGATCTTGTGAACGACTTCTACAAAACATTCTACAACTCAGACTTGTTCGCCAACTAATCTTTTTATGGAAGAAGATAACAAGCCCCGTCTGGTTGACACCGGTTCGGGGTTTTCTGTTTTATACAGGGGACGCTTACTTTACTCAAAATACAATCCGGCAAGATCAGTCACATCGCTCATACAAAAACTTGAGCTGCTTCCATCTACCCTTGTCATAATAAATTCACCGTGCCTTTTTTACGGACTTACTGATTTAATCAAAAAGCTTCCTGAAGGCTGCGTGATTTTTGCTGCGGAAGATGACGAAAATCTTTTTGCACTTTCAGAAGGTTCGCTCAAAAAAATCAAAGAAGAAAATCCGGGAACAGATTTTTCGAACGTGCATCTTTTTTCAACGAAAAATCTTCCGGAAATGGACAGCTTCCTGCGAAAAACGGTGAATGCCGGAACAATCAGGCGTGCGGTACAGATTGATTTTTGCGCCGGAAAATCTTTCAACCCAGAAATCTACAAGCTCATTTTTTCTGCGGCACAGGAAATAATCTCGACTTTCTGGAAAAACCGGGTGACGCTCGTAAAGATGGGAAGGCTTTTTTCAAAGAACATAATGAAAAATCTCCGGTGTCTGGATTCCGATTATTTTCTGAGCATGACCGACAGAACCGTTTCAAAACCGATCATAGTGTTCGGTGCGGGAGAAAGCGCTGACCAATGCCTTGACAGCTCTCCCACGCTTTTGGATGCACTTCGCGGAGGAAAATTCTTTACTGTTTCAGTGGATGCATCCCTGACCTTCCTTCTTGACCGGGGCATAAAGGTTGATGCAGTGACAGCTCTTGAACCGCAGTTTGCAATACAAAAGGCATACATAGGAAGCGGAGATTGCAGCTCAGTTTTTTTTGCGGACCTTTGTTCAAGACCACAGGTGCAGAATCTTTTCAAAAACAGGACGGTATGGTTCGCGTCTGAATTTGCAGAGCTTAATTATCTGGACAAAATAAAAAAAATTGTCCCGGATTTTATTCCTCCCCTCGGTTCGGTCGGACTTGCGGCGGCGTACATTGCTCTAAGGCTCAGAAAAGATGATTCCGTTCCGGTTTTCGTCACGGGGCTTGATTTCAGCTACAGCATAGGAAAGACACATGCAAAGGGAAGTCCTGCGCACAAGGCACGGCTTTTTTCCGCTGACAGGCTGAATCAGATAGAAAACATAGACGCGGCATTTTCATTCGGCGCAAGCATGATTCAGGGAAAGGACATGAAAAATGCAGTGACGACACCCGTAATGCTTTCTTACCGAAATGATTTTGCAAGCAGATTTTCTGGAATCAAAAACATATTCGACATAGGGAAAAGCGGGCTTGATCTGGGGCTTGAAAAAATTCCGCCGGAAAAAGCGGCTGAAAATTTTACAAAGGATGAAGGCTCTGCAGAAAGATTTTATGAAATCTTCAGTACTATGCGCAAAGGCTCCGGGGATGCGGAAAAATTCCTGAAAGATGAAAAGAACGAACTTTTAAAGCTCAGGGATCTTCTTTCAAACGGTGAAAAATCAGAGTACTTTGAAAAAGAAAAGGGGCTTTCAGATCAGATAAGGGAAATATTGATTCAGAGGGAATATCTTTTCCTGCACTTCCCCGACGGCTACAGGCTTTCTATAGAACCGCCGTTTTTGAAAAGGGTGCGTGCAGAAATAGATTCGTTTCTCAAAATCATTTAGGAAAAAGCTAATTGTCTTCCTTTTCTTTGAGGACTGCAAGGAATGCGCTCTGAGGAAGCTCCACGTCTCCGGCCATGAGCATGCGTTTTTTTCCTGCCTTCTGCTTTTCCAAAAGCTTTCTCTTTCTCGTAACGTCACCGCCGTAACATTTTGCAAGAACGTCCTTTCTTACAGGGTTTACGGTTTCGCGCGCAATAATCTGGCTTCCGATGGCACCCTGTATGGCAATCTTGAACTGCTGGCGTGCAATTTCACCTTTGAGCCTTTCACAGACAGTCTTGGAACGCTCAACGGCACTCGGACGGTAACAAAGCTGCGCAAGTGCATCGACCGGCTTTCCGTTTATAAGTATGTCAATCTTCACGAGATCTGTCGGACGGTAATCGATCACTTCGTAGTCAAAGCTTGCATATCCGCGGCTGTATGATTTTAGCTTGTCATAGAAATCAAAAAGCACTTCCGAAAGCGGCATTTCATACGTAAGCTCAACGCGCTTTTCGTCAAGATAGTTCATGTTTTTCTGGATGCCGCGCTTCATTCTGCACAGTTCCATGATCGAGCCGAGATATTCGGACGGAGTTATTATGCTTGCCCTGATGTACGGTTCCATGGAAGATTCGATCTTTCCTTCTGGGAAATCAGCAGGGTTGTCAACGGAAATTTCATCGTGGCCGGCGGGTTTTACTTTGTATGCAACGGAGGGAGCCGTGAAAATAATCACCTGGTCAAAATCCCTTTCAAGACGCTCCTGTATGATTTCAAGATGCAGAAGACCAAGGAAGCCGCAGCGGAATCCATTTCCGAGCGCAAGTGAATTGTCCTTTTCATAGACAAGGGATGCATCGTTCAGCTTGAGCTTTTCCATGCTTTCCTTAAGCTCTTCATAATCATTCGAATCTATCGGATAGATTGAAGAGAACACGACGGGCTTTACGTCCTTGAATCCCGGCAAAGGTTCAGGCGCAGGTTTTGATGCCAAAGTGACCGTATCACCGACGCGCACATCCGAAACGGTTTTGATTCCGGCAATCACATAGCCTACGTCACCGGCTTCAAGATAATCCGTCTCCTCATACCTGATTTTGAAAACTCCGGTCTGCTCCACTTTGTATTGGACTCCGCTGCTCATGAGGGTTATCATGTCACCGGGCTTTACACGTCCGTCAACGATCCTCAGGTGGACTATGACTCCGCGGTATTCATCATAATGGCAGTCAAAGATCAGGGCTTTCAACGGAGCTTCTGCATCGCCTTCAGGAGCCGGGAATTTTGTGACTATCGCTTCCATAAGCTCATCGATTCCCTGACCGGTCTTTGCAGAAACAAGCATTGCCTCGGATGAATCAAGCCCAAGGTCATGGTCAATCTGGTGCTTTACGCTTTCAACGTCCGCGCTTGCCAAATCTATTTTGTTCACGACCGGAACTATCGTAAGATTCTGTTCAAGAGCCATGTACATGTTGCTGACTGTCTGGCTTTCAACACCCTGCGTAGCGTCGATCAAAAGAAGCGCACCCTCACATGAAGCTATGGCACGGCTCACTTCATAGCTGAAATCAACATGACCGGGAGTATCGACGAAATTAAGCTCGTAGTCATGTCCGTCCTTCGCATGATATGGAATGGTGACGGCCTGGCTCTTTATCGTGATTCCCCTCTCGCGCTCTATGTCCATGTTGTCCAGAATCTGATTCATCATCTGACGCTCTTCGATTATGTTCGCCTTTTGAATCAGACGGTCGGCCAAAGTCGATTTTCCGTGATCGATGTGTGCCGTTATACAAAAATTCCTCTTATATTTCAATTCAACCATTTTTATCCTCTTTTATTTTTTTCAAAAATATTGTGAACCGTCCAAAGGTGCGGCAAGCGACATTCCGTAATCCAAAAATCCGTTCTTTTTTTTGTTCGCATAAAGCAGTACGGACAGGGCAGATTTGTCTTCGCTAAGCTCACATGAAATTATCCTCACCGGATCTCCTTCACTGAACCCTGCTGAATCGGCTGCTGAATTCTTCAGCACTTTTTTTATCGAATAGAGCCTTTTGTCAGAAACGGAGCTTCTCACAAGTTCCATTCCCGCAACAGGATAAAGAGCGGAAGAAATCAGGTCGTTCATGTAGAAAACATATCCCGGATTGTCGGGTCTCTGCGAAAGATATACCGGATAGGTTTTTGAAACTGATTTTCCTGATTCATCTTCTTCCGTTACTGTCACCCTGATTATGCTGTCACCCTGTTTTCCAAGAAGATAAAGATGAAGATCATCCAATGAAGATACAGCCTTTCCGTCAAGAGCGGTTATACTTTCACCTGCCTTGATTCCTGAAAAACCAAGTTTTCCTCCGGGCATCACATAAAGCACTTCAACGCCGCAGTTTCTTGCACCGGCACCAGCAGTACGCTTTGTTTTTCCGAACGCTTCCATCCAGCCGTGGATTTTTTTTCCTCCGGCAAACATGACCGAAAGCTCCGCCTTTAGATATTCCACCGGTATGGCAAAATTCAATCCCTGGTAATTCTGCACTCCGGCAAAAACTACCGCGCACACCCTTCCCTGGGCATCAATCATCGGGCCGCCTGAATTTCCCGGACTGACGGCAGCATCAATCTGAAAAACTTTTCCGAGCGGAAGAAGATCCCTGTCGGTGGCAGATACGATTCCGCTTGTAAGTGTCCTGTCCAATCCGAGCGGTGAACCGATTACGAAAATCCTGTCGCCTATATCAAGAGAAGAACTGGAGCCAAGCTCAAAAACATAAGGAGCGTCCACTTCCGTCTTTAGGAGCGCAAGGTCAAGCGTCTTGTCATAGCCGACAACGCGTGCAGGAATCTTTGTGTCAGCATCCCCGGCAAGCGTTATCATGAGCTTCGCATATCCGTTGTAAGCAGGATCGACGCATGAAGATATGACATGGTAGTTGGTTACGATGTGACCGTTTTTTGAGATGAAAAATCCGCTTCCCAAAACGGTGTCCTTATAGCCCACTCCCGACTCTACTTTTATGCCCCTGTCAACATAAATTGTGACGGTTCCGTTTATCATGGTGGAAACCTTTTCATTCCCGGAAGATTTTTCCATGGAAGGAACGGAAGAATTGACAAGCGTTTCAAGTGTCCGTGCATTTTTCAGCTCAGCAATCTTTTTGCTTTCCACGGCAGAAAGCGAGTCATAGATTCTTTTTGCGTCTATGTATTTTTTTTCTTCCAAAAACGAATCATATAGAGAAGCCGCTTTTTCTTCGCATTTTTCAAAAATTTCAGAAACCCCGGCTCCCCCCGGAGCATTCCTTACAAGCACCGAAGACCGCCATAAAGCTTCGACCGGTTTTTTTTCCAGAAGACGCTCAACGGCTTTTATTTCATCCTTTACGACATCTTCCTCACCGTAATTTATTGCGGCTTGAATCCTTTCGTTTTCATCCGTAGTGGTGCACGAAAAAAATGAAAAAACAAAAAATGCGCACGCAAATACGGACAAAATATTTTTAAAATCTTTCCTGCATCCCAGATTCAAAATCCTCATCAAAAAAATCCTTCCGGTCAGTCTTCGATGATCATGCCGAAGTTCTGCTCACCGATCCTTACTGCAAGAACACGGTGCGCCTTGTCACTGACCATGACGCTTCCTCCATTTTTTGCGTTTGCGTTCAGAGCCTGGAGAGCAAGCCTTGTAAGTGAAAGGGAACCTTTTTCTCCGATCCAGTAGAATCTGTATGTATCGTCTTCGCTGATCGTGAATTTTTCAATGGCCGTATATACTGAAACAGGAACGCCGTTTTCAAATGCAACGTGGACGAGATTGCTGTCGTTGTCAAAGAACATGGTCTCTTCCTGAACAGGAGCATTTGAAGAACCCTTTGGCGCAGATTTTCTGACATAGCGTATATCCCAGCTGCCGTCGGAATCAGTGTCCCATGACGTGATTTTTCCTCCGCGCGGAAGATATTCCTCCGTAAAGTCAGGTATTGCGTCCTTGTTGTGCGTGTCCACCTGAATCATGCGCAGATAGTACGGTGCAGCGTTTGACGGCACTCCGAAAAGATTCTGCATGATGATTCTTTCGTCTTCAAGACCGTGGACTTCCATTTCACCGTTTTTATCAATGCCGTAGAATTCAGTAGTCTCGAAGATTCCGTCACCGTCGCAGTCAACCGAGCGCAGGACTGGATTTCCGTTTTCAAACTGAGCCATGGCATATTGGACGTTGCCCTGTGCATATATAGCACTCTGAACCTTACCGGAAAGGACTGAGAACGTAACCGTCGCATTTTCCCTTTCGCCTGATTTTACGGTCACTGATGAAGACGCATTCATGAGTGCAGAAGCCGGGATTCCTTTTTCAGAATCTACGTCATCGTTCAGGATGGGGAAATAGAAAGAGATTCCTGCAGCCTTCCTTATGTCGAAATCTACCGTCATGTTGAACGGAGACCAGTTCAGCCCGCCTGCAACAAGCCTGTAGCTTTCTGTGACCTGACCTTTTGCATCATGTATTGAAACCGTGCGGACAGCCGGGAATTTTCCCCATGTGAAATCCATGCCCTGTGAATATACGGCACCCGAAACAGGATTTCCGAAATCACAGTTTGCGCTCCACTCATAGGATCCGTCCTGATTTTTATCATAGTATATAGTCTGCGGACGGCCCCTCTGGTACTGGACGTAAAGATTAACGAGCTTGTCACCGTCAGTGTCCTTAGTTATGGAACCGTTGTATGCGTTCAGATATGATGCGGCGCTTTTTTTGACACCATCTTCAGTCAGAGCGGAAAGGAAAGCAATAAGATCCTCATAGGAAATCACGCTGTCGGCAAAATCCATTATATAATCAAGTGCCTGGGTTTCCGTCATGAGCTTGTTCTGGAGAGAAACCAATGCAAAACGAGGATGCTTTAGTCCCCTTGCCTTGAATGACTTTATCATTACGGTGCGTGTCTTGGCATCAGCAAACGGAATGGCCAGCACTTCAAGCTCCGTCAATGCAGATGCAGAGCTTCCGTCAAAATATCCGCCGGAGTATTCCAGTATCTGATTTATGAAAAGGCGTGCAATGCGTGATACTTCGTTGTTCGCCACCTGAGGATTTTCATAAGTGAAAAAAAGCAGGGGAAAGCGGATGTCGTTCGGATAAAGTTTCCTTGCGGCATCGATTTTAGTCCTGGCAAGATCCGGCTCCCCAAGCCTGTAGTATGATTTTGCGCGTATGTATTCAGCGTCTGAAGAATAGACGTAAGGACCGTTGACGAATGCAGGATTGTTGAAATCACGCCCGTTTCCGTCAAGCACTGCGGCTACATCTGCATAGCGTCCGGTATCGCAAAGTATGTCGGCATAAAGGATCCTTGCAGCATCCCTGTTGTAGTCAAGCCAAGTCTGCTCGTTTATGGCACGTTCCACATAGGAACCGACCACGGACTTTGTTTTTCCGAGGTTGTTTTCGGCAACGGCAAGCATGTACCACAAATCTGAAACCGTATCGTCATAAGTAAGCCCCATGGAAATCTGCGTGACCACGGATGACCAGTCATTTTTCGCCGCACAGTTTTTTGCAAGGCTCAGGCATCTCAGAGCAGTACGTCTGTTTGCCATGCGTGCAGAATCATCAAGCGGATCATCATAATATCCCTGGGCAAGACAAACCTGGGAAATAAGTGCAAAAACAGCCAAAACAGAGAAAATTTTTCTTTTCATGCAACTATCCTTCATAGTTTAATTTTCGATTGTTTTCCGAAAAACCAACACCTAAAGTTTGACAATCCAGTTCCTGTATCCAGAAGGAGAACCAAGGACTGCAACCAGAGCCTGATTTTCCCCGGCAAGTTCCTGAATCACCGGTATGTCATCCTTTTCGCTTCCGCGGCATTTCCATCCTTCAAGAATCTTTGAAACAGACTTAAATCCTTTTGATGCGGTTTCTATCTCATCATCAGGCTGCCTGCTCCTGAATACAAACGGAAAACAAAGATTGCCGATTAAAATTACAGATTCATCCCCGCCGTCTTTTGAAATTCCAAGGGAAATCCCATGACTGGAACCGCAGACGCGCACGTTCCACCCGGAAATCCTGTAAAATCCCGGCTCTTCTATGGTAGCAAAAAAACAAGATTCTGTCGCCTGCTTTACATATTTTCCAAAGCAAATCCTTCCGTTCTTTTTGACTGCCCTGATTCCGGCCGCACATTCATTCCATCCGTCTTCGGTCAAAGAAGAAACCGAGCAAACCGACTCAACGAAACGGTACGGAACCCTGGATTTTATGCCCGTCAAACCGGCTGCCCTGTAGACTATCCTGCGCCTCAACGATGCATCCAAAACGGAAAAAGACTCCGCAGAAAAAGAACATGAACCGCAATCAGATTTGAAATCTATGGTTTTAAGGGAAGATTCAGAAATCTTTTCGATCAGGCTTGAATCCGCGCGCATTTTTTCACTGAGCGTAAAAGCAGATTCCTGCCATGAAGGAAACTCGCCGTCCAAAAAAGGAATTATCTTGTGACGGATCTTGTTCCTGAGCATGGCAATGTCGGAATTGGTGCTGTCAGTGCGGTAAGGAATTCCAAGCGAAGAAAGGTATGCCTCTATAACGCTCCTCGGCACGGTCAAAAGAGGACGGAGATAAAAATCCCTCTTCGGCGGAATACCGGAAAGGCTCTGGCAATCCCCTCCGGACAAAAAACGCATGAGAACCGTTTCGACCTGATCGTTTTTGTTGTGGGCGAGGCATATATAGTCAACTCCGTTGCGCAACCTAAAACCAGCGAAAGCCTCATACCGGAGCCTTCTCGCCGCATCTTCAACGCCGCATCCTAATTCACGGGAAAGCTCTTCCACCCTGCCCCTGGGAATGTCTATCCTCTCGCATAAAACACCGATGGAAGCACAGTATTCCTCTACAAAAACAGCGTCACCTTCAGTTTCTTCACGCGGACGGATATTGTGGTTGACCGTTATGACCTTGAGGGAAATGTTTTTTGGCAGAATCCTTGAAAGCGACGTGAGCAGGGCAATCGAATCCGCACCGCCCGAAACCGCAGCACCAATGCAAAAACGCCCGGAAAAATCGATTCCGAAATCCACAAGCTGATTGCGGACCGCATTTTCCAAGCTTTCCCTGACATCATGAGCCGGTTCACAAACCTGATCTTTCCGGCAACCGTCTTTTGCTTCCATAAATGATCCCCGTCAAAAAAAACAGCCCCGGAAAACCGGAGCCGCATTATAAGCTTGCGTTTCTATCAGCGCTTTGGAGGTGCGATAGTAACGATGAGAGATTCTGGATTTGAAAGAACCGTCACCTTGTCGCTCAGCTGAAGATCCTTGATTGCAAGCTTGCCGCCGATTTCAAGTGAAGCGACGTTTGCAGAAATGGATGCCGGCATGTCAGCAGGAAGAGCCTTGATCTTTACTTCAGGAACGTGCTTTACCATGAAGCCGCCCTTGAGCACACCGGCCGGGTTTCCTTCCAAGCGGATCTTGAGGACTGCAGTAACAGGCTTGTTTCCGCTTACGATGTGGAAGTCAGCATGAAGGTTCTTGTCAGTCTTGATGTCATATTCAGTGTCGGCAATGTATGCCATGTTGTCCTGACCGTCAATCTTGAGATTGATCAATGTAGTCTTTGTAATAGAACGCCAGACCTTAGAAAATTCTGCAGCGCTGATTTCAAGCATTACAGACTCGCCCTTTTCGTTATATGCAACGGCAGGAAGATTTCCAACCGCGCGGATTCTCTTTGCGGCAGTCTTGCCTGACACACTTCTTGTCTTTGCATTAATCACAAATTGTTCCATAACTTTTAAGCTCCTTTGCTTACGGATGCGCCTGAAAAACCCGCATCCTATAATATTGAAAACTGGGACGGCTGGATTCGAACCAGCGGAATGACGGCACCAAAAGCCGTTGTCTTACCACTTGACGACGCCCCAAAATATAAAGACTGAGGCCGAAAAATCAGCGCCCGGTCTTACAAAGTCCCGTCTTATTCGGCAGAACTGCTGTTGCCTTTCTCGAACTTGCCAGAGTTGTAATCAGATATGATCCTGCTCTGAAGCTCATTACGGAATTCTGGATTTATAGGATGAGCAACATCCACATAAACGCCTTCGCTGTTGCGTCTGCTCGGCATGGCAACAAAAAGACCTGACTTACCTTCGATAATCTTGATATTGTGAATCACAAAACAATTGTCGAACGTAACAGTCACGTAAGCCTTAAGCTTTTCGTCGCCTTCAACCTTGCGAATCTTCAACTCCGTGATTTCCATAACACCCTCCAAATAAATCCGTGTTTTTAAACAAGCACAGCCTGGAATGCGGTCTCCATCCGCTTTTTAACGGCCAATGCCTTGTCCCTATCTTCAAATATGCCGAACACCGTAGAACCGGATCCTGACATATCGGTAAAATCAGCCCCGTTTTTTTTGAGGCAGTCCAAAGCATATCCGATTTTCGGAAACTTCGCTGCCACCGGAACCGTAAAATCATTTCTAAAGCACCAGTCTTTAACCGGCCTGTAAAAAATCTGCTCAAGGTCACCGGCATCGTAAAAATCCTGCCGCCGCTCATCGACCAGACTGTATGCATAGGGAGTGGGAACAACTTCGCCCGGAAAAACCAAGAGAACGGAAAAATCATCCCTCGGCCTTACAGGAAAAATGCGCTCGCCCCTTCCTTCAACCAATGCCGCAAAACGACCTGAAGCCCCGGAAGCCAAAGCATGAGTGAAAAAAAACACGTCGCTCCCGACCTTACCGGAAATCTCGTCCAGATCTGATTCGCCAAGATGCGTGCCTGACAATGCGTCAATGGATTTTATAAAAGAAGAGGAATCGCTGGATCCGCCCCCCAATCCACCGCCGGCAGGGATTTTTTTCTCCACTGTAACATGGACTCCCCGGTCATTTCCGGTCAGCACGCAGAAAGCTTTGTATGCCTTGGTAAAAGTATTGTCTTCGGGCAGAATGATTTTTTTCTCCCCGATGCACTCGACGGTACAGCAGCCGTTCTTTTCGGAATCATCATAAAGGGAAACCGTAACCCGGTCACACAAAGAAACCGTAGTAAAAATGCTGCTTATATCGTGATAGCCGTCCTTTCTCTTCGGGAAAACCCTAAGCCCAAGATTTATTTTTGCGGGCGCAAGAACAGTCATACTTTCACGCATACGCCGGATACTATATCAAAAAGATCCGCGAATGTCAAACGGGATACCCCAATACAATCACTTTAACGGACATATTTTTGTACTGCGGATTCATCAACAAAACCTCCCCCTATAGAGTAATAAATTTCCTAAATTTCTCCCCTTATAGAGGGA
>JAFPKH010000269.1:0-3032 GCA_017424825.1 Treponema sp.
TATGTCCGATGCCTTTTTGATTGTATTCCCGTATGAAAGCCGGTTCGGATCATCGACGAACTTTTTTATAAGATCAAGTTCGTAACGTGATGCAATGTCAAAATTGGAACCGTTTTCCGCAAGCATCTTGAGGACAGGCTCGCCGGGATTTGCTTTGATTGCATAAAAAATCTTTGCATAAGGGAAAGAGCTTCTGAGCTTGATGAAATTCTTTTTGATTGTCTTCAAGCTCACAACAATGTTCGGGGTCGGAAGATCCTTGGAAAATTCCAAAAACTGCTCCCAATCCTTGTCGCTGACATAATCGCTACGATTGTACATCCAGTACCACCTGTAATTTAAGGTAACACCTGAAGCCCAGGTCACAGAGCAGTTTCAGGCTGACCATGACCAGTACTTCCCAGAATTCCAGTAATAATAAAAAAAATGCAGGTTTTATGGAATAAGTTTTTAAAAAAAATTCGAATTTTTTTATGCCGCGGAATGACGATGTTTTTCAATATTCCCTTAACTTATTTTGAAAAAAAGTATAACATAAATCTGCACGTATCAGCATGATTCGCCTACCGTTTTTGTAGATGATTCTTGGAATATTATAATGGAAGGAAAACATGAAATTCATTCACACGGCCGACTGGCATCTTGGAAACAGGATGTACGGCATCAACCGCTACGAAGAGTACGCTGATTTTTTCATCTGGCTTAAAAATGAAATAGAAAAGCAGAATGCCGGAACGCTGATTGTTTCCGGTGACATTTATGACACGACGAATCCTCCAGTTGAATCACGGACGCAATACATTGATTTCCTTTCGTCGCTCAAAGACACATGCTGCAAGAACGTGATCATCATAGGCGGAAACCATGATTCTGCGGCTCTGCTTAATTCAGAAAAATCAATCCTCGAATTCTCCGGCATACATGTGGTGGGTTCCATCGCAAACATAAAAACCGACGACATGATTTTTGATCTTTATGACGAAGACGGAAATGTGAGTGCGGTATGCTGTGCAGTTCCTTATGCACGTGAAGCAGAACTCCGTCGTTTTTTTGACGGGGATGCGGAAGACGGCACTTTTTCTGACAAAGCCTATGGAAAACTTTACGCCGACATTTTGGAGCGTGCAAAAATAAAGCGCGGTGAAAAAGATATCCCGATTATAGCGACCGGTCATCTTTATGCCGCAAATCTTGAAGGACGGCTTGAAAATTTTTCTTCAGAAAAAAAATCCGACGACGGAACAAGGTTGCTTGATGTGGTGGGGAACCTTGGCTCTGTGCATTCATCCGTTTTTCAAGATGATTTTGATTATGTAGCTTTAGGCCACATACATTATGCGACCATGGTAAACAAAAATCCAAAGATCCGGTATTCAGGCTCCCCTTTTGTCATGGGATTTGATGAAGCAAACGTCAGGCACAATATTCTGAGCGTTGAAATTGACGGAAACCATAATGCATCCGTAGAAAAAATCCCTGTGCCGGACACATTCTGCTACAGGCGGATTTCAGGAAGGACAAAGGATATAATAGACGAGCTTTTGAAATATAAAAAAAATCCTCCTGAGAAAAAAACATATGTCGAAGCATATTTCGTTCAGGAAGACGGAGTGAGCATCCATGACGAAATCGAACTGATTGAAAGCTCGCTTCCGGAAAATGTGTCTGTCGTGAACAAAAAAGCACAGCCTGCACTTTCTGAATCTGCATCCGAATACAGTTCCGTTGACATGGATGAGCTTAAGAATTTTGATGAGACCGAAATATTCAAGCGTCTTATTCTGACAAAGGAAAAAGATTTGTATGCAGATTTGAATGAAGACGAGCAGAAAAAAAAGAAGGATGATTTGATTGAAAAATATCTTCCGCTTTTTCAAATGATTGCATCTGAAGTTGAAGGGGAAATAAATTGAAAATTAAAAAAATTGAATTTGAAAACCTGAACTCGCTTAAAGGAGCCTGGTGCATAGATCTTACGGATCCAGCATTCAAAAAAAATCATAATCAGTTTGTAATCTGCGGAGAAACCGGAGCCGGAAAAACAACCGTGCTTGATGCGATAACGCTTGCACTCTACGGAAAAACCGCGCGTCTGAACAGAATCGACGGGAACAACAACGAGATAATGACAAGAAACACAAACTCATGTATGGCATCCGTCACTTATGAATGCAACGGAAATACATATGTCTCGACTTTTTCTCAGTCAAGAAAACCACGGAGCGGAAAACTCGATGCCACGAATTTTTCTATTTTAAATGCAAATACTGAAGATTTTTTTTCCACGCACAAAAGTTCTGAAATGGAAGAAAAAACAGTGCGCAACATACAGCTCGATTACAGCCAGTTCTGCCGTTCAATAATGCTTGCGCAGGGTGAGTTCAGCACTTTCCTTGAAGGCGACAAAAGCAATGCTGACAATGAAAGAAAGCGTGCGGAAATACTTGCAAAAATAAACGGAACCGAAAAATATAAAAAAATCGGAGAAAAGATCTGCATGCATACCTCTGAAATTTCAAGCAAGGCAGAAAGCGCGGAAGAAGAACTTTCAAAAATAAAATGCCTGGATGAAGAAGAAATCAAGGAACTTGATCAGGAAAAAGATACGCTTAAAGAAAAAAGCATTGAGCTTGGAAAAGAAATCGACGGCATTGCAATGAAAATCAAGTGGCTTGATGAAGTTTTATCATGTGAAAAAAAAGTCACCGGTGCGGAATCAGAAAGAAAAGAATTCGAAGAAAGAAAAAAAAGATTTTCAGAATCACAAAAGATAATTGAAAATGCAGAAAATGCCGCAAAATGCAATGTCGCGTACAATAAATTTCTGGACATCAAAAACGATCTGGAAAGCCTGAATAAAAATATATCAGAAACCGCCGTCCTTTTAAAAAATGCTGATATCGAATGCAAAACTGCGGATGAAAATGCAAGGGAGGCACAAGAAGCTTTTGATGAAAAAAAATCATGCTCAGCGGAAAACGAAAAGCTCTGGAAAAAAATCCGGGAGCTTGATTCACAGATAAAACCCTGCA
>JAFPKH010000270.1:0-9172 GCA_017424825.1 Treponema sp.
AATAAATAAATACGTTCCTTATAAAAATTATGTCCTGTCCTTCAGGAAAATCACAAAGCTTTGAAAGGTTTATTCTTTTCCTTACGATTTTGGAGCATATATCATTTGAAATGGTAAAGCTCCCGTCATCATTTTTATATTTTTCAAGCAGAGGATGGAATTTCGCACCGTCTCCTGCCCTTATTGCATTCTTTTTGTAGCGACCGCCCTCGCATTTTAAAAGGACATCGGTATTTATGTCGCTCGCAATGCAGCTGGCATTAAGCCCCATGGATTCGGCAAGCAAAAACAGCGAATAAATTTCTTCACCGGAAGATGCCGCCGCGCTCCAGATTTTTATGTTACGCCCGCAACGCTGAACAAAGTCCGGGAAGATTTTATTTTTAAGCAGAAGAAACTGTGCCTCTTCCCTGAAAAAATAAGTTTCGTTCACCGTAGCAGAATTTATCAGCCTGACCATTTCCTCTTTGTCAGACAAAAGCGAATTATAAAAAGAAGAAAAAGATTTTCCGCATGAAAGCTCCTCACTTCTTTTTTCTATATAATTTCTAATCCCCGTAACATGACTGTCCCTCGGGATAATTCCTATACTTTTTGTGATGAGTCCTATTATCTGTGCAAATTCATTGTCTGTCATACAAACCCCATCAGCAATATTATAAAAGTGCAAGAATCTCCTGCGCCATGACATTACGCCTGTAAACTTTTGTAGCCGCATTCAATTCAATCGCCGCAGCAGGCATTCCAAAAACAGCGCACGTCGATTTGTCCTCAACGATCGTGTAGCCGCCGTTTTTCAAAATCTCCTTGCATCCTTCGGCACCGTCCCTTCCCATTCCGGTCAAAAGGAGAGCAAGACATGACTTGTTGTAAAAATGCGCCGCACTTCTGAAAAGCTTGTTCACCGCAGGACGCAAAAATCTTTCGGGAGGCTCGTCAGAAAGTTTTAAAACCGGAAGACCTTTTGTGTTCACATAATCAATCACAAGATGCTTTTCCGCAGGAGCCATATATACATGTCCGGGTAAAGCCGTCTCACCGTCGCGTGCAAGATGCATTGGAGTGTTCGGACAGCAGGCATTGAACCAGTCGACCATTTTACCGTCGGAACCTACATCTATGTGCTGTACGTAAAGAATCGGAAGCGGGAATTTTTTTCCAAGGCCGGAAAGAACTTCCTGAACCGCAGTAGGGCCGCCGGTTGAAGCCCCAATGCAAAGGACTTTGAATTCACTGCTACCGCTTTTGTTCTGGACATAACAATCACCATGGACAAGCTCGTTTGATTTTGTCTGAGGCCCAAGGCTTTTGAGCGCAGTCTTTATCTTCGAGATAAAATCATCCATGGATTTTGAGCTGTAGTTACTGAACGAAGGCCGCTTTTGAAACAAAAATGCACCGGAAGAATCAGCGGCATCCTTGTCACCGTCGTTGTCGGAATAAAGGCAGACAGGAATCCCAAAATTCTCCGAGATTATTTTCGCCGATTCAGCACCCGTCATTTCCGGCATGTCGCAGTCGCTCAGCACAAGGTCAACGTTATTGTTCTGACAAAAATCAACAGCCTTCCGACCGTTGGAAAGAGATTCCATTATTTCAAAATCGCCGTCACCTTTGAGAGCCTTTTCAAAAATCCCTCTTGCAATGGCGGAATCATCAACTATAACCGTGCGGATTTTTTTGTTCATATTTCCTCGCTTGCCAAATCTTTCAGCAATGCAGTTTCAAGCCTGTCCGCATCAAAAAGCGGAATTATTTTCTGCTTGTATTTCACCCGGTCCTCAAAGACATCTTCCTGTTCCGGTTCAAAAAAAACTTCGATGTTCGAAATGTGGATGCAGAAATGATCGTCGTCCCTTTTAAAAAGCAGAAAAACATTTTCGGGAATATCCGAGTTCTGCTCGTTGTCCAGCTTGAGCGAATTGATTACCGTATATGGATTTCCGCGGCAATTCAAAACACCCTCGACATAATCCGGGACAAAAGGCAGATGATGGATTTTTGATCCGTACATTATTTCCTGAATCAGCGACGACTTGAAAGCAAACCTCTGTTTTCCGATTGAAAAAATCAGATAGGAGCTTACGGTCGTGTCATCAGCCTGAGGATTTTCTACCTGCCGTTTTTCCGGATGTGCTCTCATAAATCAGATGCCCCTTATTTTTTTTCGTTGGTAGAACTTTTCACCGAGTTGTTAAGCTGCTCGCTCATTGCCCTGATGTGTTCGGATGATGCAGAAATGTTGTCGGTCGCCACGGTGAAATTCTCAACGCCGGATGAAATCTGTTTAAGCGCAATCAAAACCTGCTCGGATGAAGAAGTCTGCTGCTGGATGATTTCCGTGATGTCGCCTGCACTTGCCGCCGTGATTTCCGCAGAATCCTTGATGCTCGCAAATCTTTCGGCAAGGCTCTTTGCATTCTCGTATCCCGCATTGATTTTTTCGGTTCCGCTTTCGGATGCAAGTATGAGGCTGTCCGATGAATGTTGTATCTCGTTGATTTTTTCCTTGATTTCTTTTGTACCGTCGATGATTCCGTCAGAAAGCCGCCTGATTTCGTTCGCAACGATTCTGAAACTCTTTCCTGCTTCACCGGCACTGGATGCTTCAAGCTCTGCATTGAAAGCGATGATTTTCGCCTGGTCAGCCACGTTGTTGATGAGCGTTACGATATCCCAGATGCTTTCAATTCTTTCGCTTAAAACTTTCATTCCCTCGATTGTCTGCTGGTTTGCGTCGAATATAGCATGAAGCTGCGCAACATTCTTTTCAATGGAAGAAACACCGTTCGCAACGTCGGAGGAAGTTTTCTCGGAGACTTTTGACACGTCCTTGATTTTTGCGGCGATGCTTTCGGAAAGCGCATTCGAATCTTCCATTGTCGCAACTATTTCTTTTACGGCCGCACTCTGATCCTGTGCCGTCGCAGCATTTTCTTTCGCAGACACTACAAGATTCTGGGTTTCCTCAAACAAATTCTTTCCAAGCTCCTGCTCGCCCAGCCTCATCTTCCTGATTGTATTTATGTTCATTATGGATGCAAAGATGCTGAACAAAATGAGGATCGCCTCGAAAACGACTATGGTATTTGAAAGGGAACCTGTGAAATCCATCTTAGGTCCTTCAATCACGATGAACCACGGGGACGAACCGATTTTTGAAATGCCGTAAAAATTCCGTCCCTTGACGAGTGTCTTCATCTCGCCGTTCATCCATTCTTTTTTGTCGCCCTTGTATGTCGTCTCATCAATCCACTTCTTTTTCATGACCCTCTGCACATCTTCATTCGTCATGTAAAATCCGTCCTGATTGATCAGGCTGATCTTTGAGCGCTTGGAGATTTGTATTTCTTTCAGCTCTGAAACCAATTTTTCAAGATAAACGTCACAGCCCACGACACCGATTATTTTTCCCGAGGCATTTTTTACGGCCTGTGAGATTGTTATGACATAATCACCGTTCTCACTGTCAGCGGTGGCATAAGGATTTGAGAAAGCAGGCTTACCGTCATTCTTGATTGCCTCCGTATACCATTCGCGGCTCGACACATCAAAAGTTTCGGGAATCTCCCAACCCTCGCTGTGTATGAAACGTCCGCCCTGGGATATCGGGGTGGTAGAAATATAATAGAAGGAAGACGTGTTTTTGAGTGTCTTCATAAGAGTCTTGATAAGAGGCTCCAGAACATCATCACGGCCGTCACCGAGCTTGGCAAAGTTCACGAAGTTTTCAAGGTTCACGGTAATCGGCTCGACATTTTCCATTATGCTTGAGTTCAATGTTTCAAGCGAAATCTGGAGCTGGGCATTGATGTAATATGTCAGGATCGTTTCCGAAACGTTGTAAAAAAATGTACACGCCACGATCGTCACAATAAGGAGCGGCACAAGCACACCAAGAAAAAGTTTCCGCGACTTCTTTTTTGTGGACATATTTGCAAAATTGTTTTTCTTAGACATAAACACTCCAAAAAACTTGCTGTTCAAGGAAATTTTAAGGAATCTACACAGAGAACCCTTCTATACTCATAGATTTTCGGCATGGGAAGGATAGATTTTGACAATTTTTTTTTCATGCTGATTCCGGTCGGCTCGAACAGATTTCATGCAAAAAAAAAACGGAACCCCTGAATACAAGGATTCCGCAATGACTAAAATTCCCTGGTGATGTTTTTCATCCATTTCTTTCTTTTATAATGCACCACGTTGAAAATCATTTTTTCCCATTCGTCAAGGTAGACGATCAGATACACGACAAGCGGCGGAAGATGCAGGGCAAAAGCACAGAAAAAACCGAGCGGCACGGAAATCACCCACATTGAAAAGAAATCAAGTATAAGGCCGAATTTCGCATCACCACCGGCACGGAAGACACCGCAAATCAATACCGTGTTGATTGACGCACCAAAAAGAGAAAAGCAGTTTATATATAGAAGATACGGAAGAAAATACGAAGCCTGTTCGGTAAGATCATCGACGATCACATAAAGAAGCGGACGGCACAATGCCAAAACAACCGCACCCAGCGCACCGGCAATAATCGTAATCCGCACAAGACGTGACGCATTCCGTGAAGCCAGCTCCAGCTGATTTGCCCCCATCTGCTTTCCCAAAAGAATAGCCCCACCATAAGCCATTCCGAAACAAAGAACGCTCGCAAGATTCCTGAGAACCGTAACGACGGAATTCGCCGCAACCAGATCGGCATCAAGGTGACCCATAATCACCGCATACATGGACCATCCCGCACCCCACACCGCTTCATTTCCGATTGCCGGAAGAGAATAACGAACGAAATCTTTTAAAAGAACCTTATTGCGCCTGAACAAAACTTTCGGACTGAAACTGATTTCCTTTATCCTTGTGCAGACGATCACGCAGAGCAAAAACTCAACCGCACGTGAAATGGTCGTTGCAAGGGCCACACCGCGGACACCCATCTTTGGGGCACCCATAAGCCCGAAAATAAATACGGCGTTCAAAAATATGTTCAGAAGAAGAGCGGACGTTGTAATGGCGGTAACCGTTTTAACGCGCTCGATGCTTTTCAAAACAGCCTGATAAATCTGGGAGAACGAAAGCAAGAAAAATCCGATTCCAACAATCTCCAGATACTCGCTTCCAATCGAAATGAAATCTTCGTTGCCTGTAAAAATCCGCATCAAAAGTCCGGGGGCAAAAATCGAAAACATGGAGAACAAAAGTCCGATCGCCGCAGAAATCTTTACGCCAATTCCGAAAATGTTTTCTATTGACGCAATGTCTTTTTTTCCCCAGTACTGAGCCGCAAGCATGACCACGCCGGAAGAGAGTCCCGTAAAAAACAAAAACAAAATGAACGGAATGTATGAAGCAAGGTTCACGGCAGCAATCGCATTCTGCCCCACCTCACCGAGACCGAGCATGATCACGTCGGATGAACTTACGGCAGCGGAAATCAGATTCTGCAGGGCAATGGGAGCTACGATAGTAAAAAGGGATTTGTAGAACTGCTTTGATTCAGCCTTCATGTCAAGGGATTTTTCCATATTCATACGGCGAACGTATCAAAAAAAATGATGCAAGTCAATATAAAAAAGGCGGCAAACCGATCAAGTTCACCACCTTTTTAAAGTTATTCAAGCATCAAGTCATGCAGTCTTTATTTCGATGCGCTTCGGCTGTTGTGATTCATGGCGCGGCATGGTCACTACAAGAACACCGTCCTTTACGTTTGCCGAAATCTTTTCGCTGTCAATGTCGTTCGGAAGCGTGAAGCTCCGGCTGAACTTTGAATAGCGGCGTTCCTTTATGAGCCATTTCGTGCCATCCTTCTTCTCCGCCTTCATTTCGTTCTTTTCGTCTTTCTTTTCTTCCTTTGCAGATTTCGTTTCAGAAGAGATGGTAAGCACGTTGTCTTTCAGTTCAATCTCCACGTCTTTGTCCGTTTTTCCGGGCAAATCCATTTCGAGCGTGTAAGCATCCTTGTCTTCCTTGACGTCCACTTTAGGATTTGCGGCCGCCTTGTTCAGCGCAAGAGTCGGAAAGAAGAAATCCTCATCGAAACCGTCAAACAAATCGTTAAAAAGTGTCAAATCGTTCATAAAATGCCTCCAAAAGATTTTGTTTTTTTGAAAGATTTTTCATCCTTCACTAAAATGACAAGCAAAACACGTGCCAAGTTTTTAATAAGATTTCCAGATGCATGTTTACGCATGAAAATCCGCCTTTCCGCACGAAAAAAGAAAAGATGACCGCCGGCAGGAAAAATCGTCATGATTTTGAGTCATTTTGCCCCAAACACACGGGCGGACAGGCATGTTTTGTCCCTGCGTGAATTTGAAAATCATTCTCATATTGACAGAAAGATGAATTTAATGTAATTTGAGAGCGGTTATCAAATTCAAAAACATAAAGGTCAAAGCATGGCTCAGGAGCAGACAAAAATTTCTTACAGAACAAAGCAGCGTGATTTTTTGCTGGATTTTGCAAAGAGCACTTCCGGAAGTCATTTTACAGTCGAAGACATCAAGGAATATTGCGCGAGCAAGAACATATGCGTCGGCACCGCAACCATTTACAGAAGCCTTGAAAAAATGACGAACGAGCACATCATCAACAAATACTTCGTTGATGAAAAATCTGCCGCATGCTTTGAATATATCGGAGAAGACGACTGCAGCACCGGGAATCATTTTCACTTGAAGTGCGAGAAATGCGGAAAGCTCATCCACCTGGAATGTTCAGATTTGGAAATCATAAAGAAGCATCTTTTGAAGAACCATGGTTTTTCACTTGACTCTTTTAAAACTGTATTTTACGGCATATGCAAGGAATGTCAGAAAAATGAAAAGAAACACTAGGATTTTAACGGCGGCAATCTTCGTTGCAATGATCGTACCGCTTGTTTTTTCGTGCAGCAAAAAAGAACCGTCCGGCGGAAAAAAAGATGGCATCAGCATAGTTGCCACAATCTTCCCGGAATATGATTGGGTAAGGCAGATAACTGGATCCAATGAAAAAATAAATCTTTCGCTGCTCATGAAAAACGGAGTCGACATGCACAGCTTCACTCCGACGACGAAAGACATGATAAATCTTTCGACCTGCGACATTCTGATTTATGTAGGCGGTGAATCTGATGCATGGATACAGAGCGCGCTCAAAAACAAGACGAACAAAAATCTTGTGGAAATAAACCTCATGAAAATTCTTGGTGACAGCATAAAGGAAGAAGAGCTTGTGGAAGGAATGGAAGCCGAAGAAGAATGTGAGGAAGAAGAAGTAGAGGAAACCGAATACGACGAGCATGTCTGGCTTTCCGTGAAAAATGCAAAGACGCTATGCAAAAAAATCACGGCTGAAATATGCAGGCTTTTACCGGAAGATTCTGAATCGTTTGAAAAAAATCTTTCAGCATACATAAAGCAGCTTGATGAGCTCGACGATGAATTCAAAACTGCATGTGATTCCCTTGATTCAAAGACACTGATTTTCTGCGACAGATTTCCGTTCAGATATTTTACGGACGACTACAACCTGGACTATTACGCGGCATTTCTCGGATGTTCTGCAGAAAGCGAAGCCAGCTTCAAGACGATTGCATTCCTCGGAAAAAAAGTCGATGAGCTTGCCGCAAAAAAAGTTTTCGTGCTTGAAAAGTCGGATCAGAAGATAGCAAGGACGGTCATTGCAAATTCAAAGGCAAAGGATGCAAAAATCATCGTCATGGATTCAATGCAGTCTGCCACCGATTCGGACATCAAAAACGGAAAGACTTATATTTCTGCAATGAAAAAAAATCTTGAGAGCTTGAGGTAGGCTATGGCTTTGATTGAATGTGAACGGCTGTGCATAGGTTACGGCGCAAAAATCGTTGCAAAAGATATTTCGCTAAAAATAGAAAAAAACGATTATCTCTACATCATCGGTGAAAACGGTTCGGGAAAATCAACCCTGATGAAAACTCTGCTCGGACTTCTGCCTCCTGTTTCGGGTGAAATAAAATTCGACGGCGGGCTTAAAAAAAATGAAGCAGGATACCTTCCGCAGCAAAAAGAATACCAGAGGAATTTTCCTGCATCAGTGTGGGAAGTCGTTCTTTCCGGATGCCAGAATGATTTGGGTTGGCTTCCGTTCTACACAAAAAAACACAAAAAATCCGCGCTCAAAAACCTTGACCTGCTCGGAATCCCCAAGCTGAGGAAAAAAAGTTTTTCGGAACTAAGCGGCGGTCAGCAGCAGCGCGTATTGCTTGCCAGGGCTTTGTGCACCGCAAAAAAAATGCTGATTCTGGACGAACCAGTGACCGGGCTTGATCCTGATGCGGCAGAAGAAATGTATTCCCTCATCGAAAAGCTCAACAAAGAAGAAGGACTTACAATCGTGATGATTAGCCACGACATTGCGGCTGCAGAAAAATACGCAAAACATATTTATAGAATGGGTGAATAAAATGGCAGATGTCTTTGAAAAAATCGCAAGTTACTTTCAGTTTTCTTTCGTCCAGTATGCAGTGATTACAGGAGTGGTCATCGCATTGTGCTCTTCACTTCTAGGAGTGACGCTCGTTTTAAAAAGATTTTCGTTCATCGGTGACGGGCTTAGCCACACTGCATTCGGAGCTTTGGCTTTAGCATCGGTTTTGAAAATCACCACGCCCACATATTTTATCCTTCCGGTCA
Organism: Treponema sp.; assembly: GCA_017424825.1. Classification (GTDB taxonomy): domain Bacteria; phylum Spirochaetota; class Spirochaetia; order Treponematales; family Treponemataceae; genus Treponema_D. The sequence goes on from JAFPKH010000270.1 coordinate 8,664, forward strand.
CGACCATTTTTGCAATCATACTTTTATGCGGAAAGCAGAATTCAAAGATCAAGGGTGACACAAGCCTTGCGCTCATCTCAACCTCGGCGCTTGCATTCGGATATCTTCTCATGAACATTTTTTCACCGAAGACAAATCTCTCGGGCGACGTATGCACTACATTGTTCGGTTCCACATCCATCCTCACGCTCACAAAAACGGACGTGATAATTTCGGTTGTGCTGAGCATCGCGGTCATACTGCTTTTCATATTTTTCTACAACAAGATTTTCGCAATCACATTTGACGAAGATTTTGCAAAGGCTTCAGGAACGAACGTTTTCCTCTACAATCTCATAATGGCAGTTTTCATTGCCGTCATAATCGTGCTTGCAATGAATCTTGTCGGCTCACTTCTGATTTCCGCGCTCATAATTTTCCCGGCGGTTTCAGCGATGTTCATTTTCAAGAATTTCAAGAACGTAACGATATTTTCAGCCGCATCTTCCATAGTCTGTGCGCTTGTCGGA
>JAFPKH010000271.1:0-13588 GCA_017424825.1 Treponema sp.
AACATATTTTTTTACAAGCTCTTCGTAATTCCGAAAAAGATTCCGCGCGTCCGAAAGAAATCCATGCCCCTTTTCTGTTGCCGTAGTTCCCCGCGAAGTCCGTTTGAAAATTTCAAAGCCCAGCTCCCCTTCCAGCTCGTGTATGCTGCTTGTAAGGGAGGGTTGAGAAATATAAAGCCTCTCGGATGCCTTGTTGAAAGAGCCGCAGTCAGCGACCCCGAGGCAATAGCGGATTTGCTGGATTGTCATTTTGTGGATTTATTTACCTATTGATTTGATAGGTTATTATATTTTTCACGCTGTGTCAATCATGGGAAGAAGCCGGATAAAAGAAGTTTAATCCGCTCGTTGAGCATGGTGATTTTTAGTGATATAATAGATTGCTATATCGCATTTTGGAGGATTCGATGGCCGATATTCATGTTTTTCCTGACCCGCCTGAAGGTACGCCTGAAAGCAAGTTTGTCCATCTGCACGTGCATTCTGATTATTCGCTTTTGGACGGTGCTTCAAAGCTTGACACGCTGATTGCCAGGGCGAAGGAACTAAACATGAAGTCGCTTGCTCTGACCGATCACGGAAACATGTTCGGAATCCTCAACTTCGAGCACATCTGCCATGCGAACGGAATCAACCCGGTATGCGGAGAGGAATTCTATGTGTCCGAGGGAAGCCATCTGGAGCACAACCGAACCCCATATTCAAAAAACGGGAAGCCGCACTACAACTATCACCTGATTCTTTTGGCCAGGAACGAAACAGGATATAAAAATCTTTCATGGCTTTCTTCCCTTGCGTTTACCGAGGGGCTTCATTCAGGCGGAATTTTTGAAAAACCGAGGATCAGCTTTGAGCTTTTGCAGCGTTATCACGAGGGCATTATCTGCCTTTCCGCATGCATACAGGGAGAGATTCCCCAGGCTCTTTTGTTCGACGATGAAAAAAGGGCGTATGAGACGGCCAAAAAATACAAGGAGCTTTTCGGCCCTGACCATTATTATATAGAAATCCAGGATCACGGGCTTGAAGACCAGATAAAAGTCGCCCCGAAACTCATAAAGCTTGCAAGGGACCTGGACATTCCGATTGTGCTTACGAATGACGTGCATTATTGCCTTAAAGAAGATGCCGATGCTCAGGATGCCCTTGTCTGCATAGGCGGAAAAAAAACTCTTAGGGATCCGAACAGGCTCAGCATGTATGCATCCGGTCAGGAATGGTATTTGAAAACCGATGAGGAGATGGCAAAGCTTTTCCCTGAATACCCTGAGGCAATGGAAAACACACTCAAAATCGCCTCGATGTGCGACCTCACCATCCATCAGTACAAGACTCAGGAGCTTAAGACATGCCTTCCGCGCTTTGAGCTTCCTAAGGAATTTCAGATAAGTGATGACTACACGAAAAATCAGGATGCATATGTCCGCTATCTTGTCGAAGAGGGGCTTAAAAAACGCTACAAGGAAATCACCCCGGAAATAAGGGAAAGATGCGAATATGAGCTCGGCATAATCTTCAACATGGGATTTTCCGGCTACTTTCTGATCGTCTGGGAATTCATCAACTGGTCAAAAAGAAACGGAATCCCGATAGGACCTGGCCGTGGTTCTGGTGCTGGTTCCCTTGTCGCCTACTGCATGACGATTACGGACATAGACCCGTTCCGCTTCAAGCTGATTTTCGAACGCTTCCTCAACCCTGAGCGCGTATCCATGCCTGATTTTGACGTGGACATGGACTTCGAATTCCGCCAGAGGATTATCGAGCATACGGTCGATCTTTACGGAGAGCCGCAGGTCGGTCACATAGTCACTTTCGGAACGCTCAAACCGAAGCAGTGCATTGCAGACGTGGGAAGAATCCTTGAGATACCGCTTTCGGAAGTGAACCTCATGAAAGCCTGCATCCCGGACAACCCTAAGGCAAAGCTCAAGGACGCATTCACTCCGCCTGACGAAAAGCATCCCGACAACGGACAGCTGATTCCGTACACCCAGATGGAGCATTTCAACAACGACAAGGAAAAATTCGACCTCTATCAAAAAATGTTCGCGCTGTGCAAAAAGCTTGAGAACGTGAACAGAAACACCGGTCTCCATGCATCGGGAATGGTCATCGGACTTACCGCTCTTCCTGACTGGGCGCCGGTATTCAAGGACAACAAGACCGGAAGCAAGGCAGTGCAGTACACTATGGACATAATCGAGCCGTGCGGACTTGTAAAATTCGACTACCTTGGATTGAAGACGCTTTCTCTTATCCGTTATGCGGAAAACATAATCAACAAGCATAAAAAAGCCGGGGAACCTGATTTCCATGCCGAAGAAGTGAGCGAAACCGATGAAAAAACCTTCGACCTTTTCTGCCGCGGTGATACGGTGGCAATCTTCCAGTTTGAATCTCCGGGAATGCAGAAAATCCTCCGTCAGGCAAAACCAAGGTGCATTGAAGAGCTTGTCGCATTGAACGCCCTTTACCGCCCCGGGCCTCTGGATTTTATCCCGAACTACATCGACGGAAAATGGAAGCCTGAGACCATCCATTATCCAGATCCGTGCCTTGAGGACATACTTAAGGAAACTTACGGAGTAATGGTCTATCAGGAACAGGTCATGCAGGTTTCCCAAAAGATTGCAGGATTCTCCCTGGGTGCTGCAGATATGCTCCGCCGTGCCATGGGAAAAAAGAAACCCGAAGTCCTTATGGGAAAAAAGAAGGAATTTGAGGAAGGTGCCCTCAAACAGGGATTTACGAAAGAACATGCCGATGAAATCTTCGACATAATGGTTCCGTTTGCAGGATACGGATTCAACAAGTCGCATGCAGCCGCATATTCGGTAGTGGCTTACCGTACCGGATGGCTCAAGGCCAACAGACCTGCTGAATTCATGGCGGCAAACCTTACGAACGAAATAACGTCCACCGACAAGATTCCTGTTTATATAGAAGAAGCCCGTAAAATGGGAATCCCGGTTGATCAGCCGGACGTTAACCGGTCGGACTCAATTTTTGATGTAGTTGACGGCCGCATAGTGTTCGGACTCATGGGAATAAAGGGCATGGGTCAGGGTGCTGCAGAGGCGATAGTGCGTGAAAGGGAAACGAACGGACCTTTTGCGTCTTTCCTTGATTTTATAAGCCGCATAGATTTCCATGACGTGAACAAAAAAGCCATAGAAGTCCTCATAAAAACCGGAGGATTCGACCGTCTGGACAAAAACCGCGCCACCCTTATCCTGAACTATGAGCAGGCGGTCAGCTACGAGGAAAAGAAACGCCTTGGAGCCGACAGCGGACAGATAAGTCTTTTTGAAAACACCGGCATACAGGAATTCGTTGAGTATAAATTCGAGGAAGTGGAGGAGATGCCTAAGATGGAGCTCCTCAACATGGAAAAAGAGCTGATCGGCTGTTTTGTCAGCGGACATCCGCTTGATGACTGGCGTGATGCCATAGAAAAATGCGTTACGGTTAACAGCGACAACATTGACCGGCTCGGAAAAGAGGACAAGGCATTGAAAGATTCCCTTGCGGCAAGCGGTAAAAATCCATGGCAGACACGGAACAGCGGAAGGACTTATATTGCAATCGGCATGATCCAGGAACTGAAATCCATAATGACCAAAAAGGGAACCCAGATGGCTTTTGCCAAGCTTGCTGATTTCAAGGGTGCGATCGACGTAACTTTCTTCCCGAATGTATGGACGGAACTTTCACAGAAAATCCATAACGAAGGTGTCTATGCATTGAAGGGGCGCGTTGACGGAACGAGGGAAACACCAACGCTGGTCGTGGAATCCGTCGAAGATCCGAACGAGCTTCAGAAAAAATCAATAACGTCGGTTCACGTGCAGATGGAAAGCGGATTTAAAAATCCGGGCGAAATCAACGAAATGAAAGAATTTTTATTTGGCGGTCAGGGCAATTGTGTTGTATATTTTCATATTGATATAGAAGGAAAAAGCTATATCGTAAAAGCAAACTCCCAGATGACAACAAAATCTGATTCTGAAACGGTGCAGATCCTTAAAGATTTGCCGTTCGTGAAAGATGTTTGGTGTGAGTAGGGAAAATCAGAGGTTGGAGCCATGTTTATATTCAGTATACTTTCTTCGTTCGTGTCGATATACGCAATCCTTTGTGTTTTGCGCTTGATTTTTACGTGGATTCCGCAGGCAAACAGCAGCGGTTTCGGTAAATTCCTTGCGGCAGTCTGCGATCCTTATCTCAAGCTTTTCCGCAACATAAAGTGGATGCGCATCGGCCAGATTGATTTCAGCCCTGCACTCGGACTTGGTCTTTTGTGGGCGGCTTCTGCGCTTCTCGGTAGTTTTCCGGGGCATGGTTTTTCATTGAGCTTCCTGCTTCAGACTTTGATCGGTATTGTCTGGAACTTGGTCAGCTCACTGATTTCATTTTTGATTATCGTGTTCCTTGTCAGGCTCATAGTCATACTTGTCACGAAAAGCGAGTATTCGTCAAACCAGCTTTTGAATGCGGTCGATTCAAGCCTTGGTCAGATTGCGGCACGCATTTCACGGATATTTTTCCGCGGAAACGTAAGCTACAAAAAGCAGCTGATTGTGGCACTTGCCGTACTTCTTGTGATTCAGCTTCTCGGCTGGCTTGTTTTCAGCATGATATGCAATGTGATCGGGCTTATAAAAATTTAGGGAAACACTGAATAATCCGAAAGCGTTGGCAATAACATCCTTGTTTCTCAGGAGAGAGTGATTGAAGCTTAGTGACATGGGAGCCGCCGTTGAAAATCTGAGCGGAGTGGGTCCTGCTACTGCAAGACTTTTTGCAAAACTAAACATATTTACCGTCGCCGATCTTTTGACTGCTTATCCGCGTGATTATGAGGACAGGACAAAGCGCGTGCAGCTCAAGGATTTTGCATCTTCTAAAATCCACACGGTCTGCAAAGTCACGGCTCATGAATGGTTCGGTTACGGCAGGATGCGCACACTGAAGATTTTGATAAACGACGGGAGCGGTTCTGCTGAACTCGTTGCATTCAACCGGCCCTTCCTTGAAAAATCACTTCCTGTAGGCAGCCTGATTCTGGTCACCGGAAAATTTGAAGTGCGTTATGGAAAGCTTCAGTCAACTGCATTTGAGGCAGAAAAGATTTCATCTGACGGAGAGCTTTCTGATTTTGAAAACCAATCGGTTCCGGGAAGCGGCGTTATTCCTGTCTATCCGCTTACAGAAGGACTTACACAAAAAGCTTTCAGAAAAACTGTTTCAACCGCCCTTAAGCTTTACGGACGTGCTGTTGACGATGAGCTTCCTTTGGAAATCATAAAGGAAAGGAATCTCCTTAAAAAAAGCGATGCAATCCGCATGATACACGCACCCGAAAATCTGGATGAACTTTCGCTTGCCCGGCGCACGCTGATCTACGAGGAGCTTTATCATTTTGAATACAAGATGGCGCAGAGAACGCTCGACCACCGCGGAGTCCTCCCGACGATAGACCAGGCTTCGGTTTTTGATTCCGTTCCTGATTCATCCGATGCACCGAATGCCGCACCTTATTTTCAGTCTCCTGCCATAACGGAAGAGGCTTTTGAAAAACAGCTTTCTCCCAAACAGAAACTTTTGTATGAGAGGCTTCCGTTCAAGCTTACCGAAGGACAGATGTCCGCTGTTGTGGAAATGGGGCGCGACATAGACAAAAGCCAGGATGAATGCAATGCGATGCTGATGCAAACCCGTCAGTTCACCCGCACTCCTTTTTCCATGCAGAGGCTCCTTCAGGGAGACGTAGGTTCCGGTAAAACACTCGTCGCTTTTTTTATATGCCTTAGAACGATCGATTACGGCGGACAGTGTGCGCTTCTTGCACCGACCGAGCTTCTTTCACGCCAGCATGCAGAAAATGCCGCAAAGCTTCTGGAGCCTCTTGGTGTAAAGGTCGCATTTTTGACGGGCAACCTGAAATCTGCCGGAAGACAGTCACTTCTCAATGCGCTTAAAGACGGAAACGTTGATATAGCCGTGGGAACTCATGCATTGTTCAGCCGCAACGTCCAGTATAAAAATCTGATGCTTGCCGTAATCGATGAGCAGCACCGTTTCGGAGTGACCCAGCGTGAATCGATAATCGCCAAGGGAAGGATTACATGCGGAAATTTCAGCCACAGCCCGGACGTTCTTATGATGAGCGCGACGCCCATTCCACAGACTCTTGCCCTTACCGCATTCGGTGATCTGGACATAACTGCAATCCGGTCAATGCCGCACGGAAGAAAAGCCATAAAAACTTATCTGACCGTCATGGGAAAAGAGTCCGACGTTTACAATGCAGTAAGAAAAGAACTTGCAGCAGGGCATCAGGCATATTTCGTTTATCCAAGGATTGCGGAAATGCAGGAAGTTGAAAGCGGATTGAAATCGGCAGAAGAAATGTTCAGCTTTTTGAGCAAAAAAATCTACCCTGATTTTTCATGCGCACTCATACACAGCAAAATCGAAGAGGATGAGCAGACTAAGATACTGCAGGATTTCCGCTCTGGAAAAATAAATGTGCTTGTCGCCACGACCGTAGTTGAAGTAGGAGTGGATGTACCGAACGCCACATGCATAGTGATTGAGCATGCCGACAGATTCGGTCTTGCGGAACTTCATCAGCTTCGTGGAAGAGTCGGACGAGGAGATTTGCAGTCATATTGTTTTTTGATTTATGGAAAAAACATAAGCGAAGACGGAAAGCAGAGGATGAAAGCCATCCGTAACAATACCGACGGATTCATTATAGCAGAGGAGGACTTGAAATTGCGCGGCCCCGGACAAATGAGCGGAACACTCCAATCAGGCTACCTGACTTTGGGCATAGCAGATTTGACCCGCGACCGTGAACTTCTGCGCCTTGCAAGATACGACGCTTTCACAAAAGTGAGGGAATCTTCCAAGTGAAATCTTCTGATGAGTATGTCCTTACAAAATCAGGAAGCAGGGATTTCGGGGAGATTACACCGGAGATGTCGTCTGCTATAAAAAGGGAGGGCGGAAAAATACGCCTTGAAGTGGGATTTCAAAAAGACGGACACGGGTTCGGGGCTGCACATATTGAGCGATCTGACAGACTGAAACAGTTAAGGTCAAACGGATTTGCATGTGCAAGGGATTATATTGAATTTGTCGCGAAAGATTTTGATGCAATCTATCAAGGTGAAGGAAATAACATAGTCATCGCGAAGATTGGAAAAAGTGCGGACATTGCTTTTTTGTCGTTGAAACAGGATGTGCATGATAAGGAAGTGTATTGGACTGTTGAAAGTGCTTTTATTTCGAGAAAAAATTATCTTAACGGAAAAACAATGCTTTGGAAAAAATAACGCCGCCTGAAGGAATAACCACAGACGGCATTTGAAAAAAGAGTCGGAAAGGGCGCAGTCCAATCATCTTTTCAGATCCCTCGCGCTTATCACGGGCAGCTCTTTCATTCACAAATATAACACAGTTCCCAAAAAAGTCAACGGTTTCAGAATCATGCGCGTAATGATTTAAGCGACGTAAGCCTCAAGCTTTTCGATTCTGACCGGGTGCTGCATCCTTACGATTGCCCTTCTTTCAATCTGGCGGATTCTTTCTTTTGTAAGGTTGCATACATCGCCGACTTCTTTGAGCGACATCGGTTTTCCTCCGGTAAGACCATAGCGTAGGCGAAGGACTTTTGCTTCGTTCGGGCGGAGTGTGTCGAGAACCGCTGAAATCTCTTCTTTCATTGAATTGTTGATTGCGCTTGTATCCGGCGTTTCAGAAACGGTGTCTTCAAGCGTTTCTCCTATTGAGTGCGTTGTTTCTGAGCTTCCGGCAATATCTGCATCAAGGCTTATCATGTCTTTTGAAATGTTCAGCATCTCGCGGACATGCGAAGCTTCCATACCGAGCATGTTTCCTATTTCAATTATTTCGTTTTCATCTGATTTTTCGTGACCGATTATCCTGCGTGCGTTTTCAATCTGTGAAAGCTCGTTTGCCCTGTTCTGCGGCAGACGGATTGCACGACCCTTTTCGCATATTGCTTTCATGATTGCCTGGCGGATCCACCAGACTGCATAGGATATAAAGTGATAGCCCTTTGTCACGTCGAATCTGTCTATGGCGTTCAAAAGACCGATGTTGCCTTCGTTTATCAGATCCGAGAATTCAAGGCCGCGGTTCTGGTACTGTTTTGCCACGTTCACAACAAAACGCAGGTTGGAGCGTACTATTTTAGCCCTGGCATCTTTGTCTCCGGCGGCAGCTTTTATTGCCAGAGCATTTTCTTCTTCACGCGTAAGAAGCGGTATTTTCCTGACTTCGTTCAAGTACATTTCTATAATCGTTTTTTCGTTTGTCATATCGAATGCCTCCGGTTTAGGTTCTGATAAAATACCTAGCAATTATCGTGCCAAGTTTTAAAACATCCCATTCAATCGGATTTACGGGCAATCCATATGGAAAATCACGTGATTTTTGAGTAAGTTCAAAATTTTGCAAAATAAAGTGTGTCAAAATGACGCGGTATTTTGATTTTTATGTGCGTTCTGTGTCAAAAAAGTAGGCGGTATTTTGAAAAATGCGGTTTGATGAAGCTTTTGCAGGCAAAAAATCCCCGTGCAGACATATTACTGACGGGGGTTTTATGGAATGATCCTTGCGTCCGTTTACTCAACGACTGCGATGATGTCTGAATTCTTGAGGATGAGGTAGTCTTCTCCGTCCATCTTGATTGCGGTTCCTGCATACTTGTCGTAAAGAACCTTTTCACCGACCTTTACAGTGATTTTTTCTTTCTCTGTTCCAGGTCCAGTGGCAACGACTTCTGCCTGCTGGGTCTTTTCCTGGGCTGTTTCCGGAATGTAAAGTCCGCTAGCCGTTTTTGTCTCTGCCGCCGCCTGTTTTACAAGAACACGGTCTGCCAAAGGTTTGATTTTCATAATTTCCTCCAAAATATGTTGAGGGGTACGCCCCATTTTTTTCTTACTATAAGTTAATGAAATTATTCATAAAGGTCAAATTTTTTTTCAGGAACCCGGCATGAAAATTCAGTAATTCCCTAACATTAAATTAGGTCAATCTAACATGAATTTATGGAAAAAAAATCATTTATACTGTAAACTGCTATGAAACAATAAATTTTTCAAAGTTGCCTTGGAAAGCAGATGATTTTTGTTCGGTTTTCGGACAGACCATGCTTCCGGAGCTTTCTGGAGATATAAATGATACAGGTTGAACACGTTTCCCGCAGGTTCGGAACGTTCCGGGCTGTAGATGACATCAGCTTTGATATACAGACGGGCGAAATTGTCGGTCTGCTTGGACCAAACGGTGCCGGAAAAACCACGACCATGCGCATGATAACAGGTTTTCTGGAGCCGACTGACGGGACTATAAAAATTGACGGTCTGAATGTGGTTGATTATCCGGTAGAATCAAAGGCAAAAATCGGTTATATGCCGGAATCCGCGCCGCTTTACGGTGAGATGATTGTCGAGGATTATCTTTCGTATGTCGCAAAAATGAACGGATGCGACCCTGCCGCAAGAATCCCGGAGCTTGTTGAAATCTGCGGGCTAAAGGAAGTCATGCACAAAAACATATCCGAACTTTCACGCGGAAACAAACAGAGGGTGGGGCTTGCACATGCGCTCATGGGAAATCCCGAAATACTCATACTTGACGAACCGACCAGCGGACTTGACCCGAACCAGGTAAGCGAGGTCAGGGCATTGATTAAAAAAATCGGTGAGACAAGGACCGTCATAATTTCGACCCACATACTCAGCGAAGTCGAAATGCTCTGCAGCCGTGTCATAATCATATCAAAAGGAAAAAAAGTCGCCGACTCATCCACGCAGGAACTTCAGGAACATTACGGACATTCTGGAATCGTGCGGCTTACGGTTGACGCTCCGTCCGAAAATCAGCTCAGGCAAAAGCTCATGGCAGTTTCAGGCGTTGACACTTGCACTGTCTCAGAAGATGCCGAAGGATTTTTGCAGGCAACGGTAGGAATCAAAACCGATGAGGAAATCCGCCACAAGCTTGCCAAAACAGTCGTTAAGAATGACTGGGGATTGTATGCGCTTGAAATGCAGAAAAACAGCCTTGAAGATGTGTTCAGGGCATTGACGACAGGAGGTGAGGAAAGATGAGCGGAGAAAACGGTTTCAATGAAGATGAAAAAGACCAGGCTTCGGAATACTCCCCTGATGCAGCAAGCGCAGCTTTGAGAGCCGCATTTTTGGAACTTTCAAAAACTGCATGGGATATAGAAAAAGACATAAAGGCAAGTTCCTCTGAGCTTTTTGATTCGGTCGAAGAAAGCGATAAAAAAGCCGGTGCAGTCGCAGCCTTTGCAGAAGAAAGCGATGCCGGAAAGAACATGCTTGAGGAAATAATCAGCGAGGACAAGAGCCGCAAGACAAAAAAACGGAAGCCGCGCAAAGCAAAAAAAATTGACGATGAACCGAAAAAAGAGCCGGAAGAAGAAAAACCCGCAGTCGTAGAGGAGCCTCATGAAAATCCGGTTGCCGAAAGTCCTGCCGATTTGTTTGATGCGCCTCCGTCATATGAAAGCAGACCGCTTGAAAAAGTGCCGGTTGAAGAAGCTGTTCCTGAATCAAGCCAGGAGCCTGAGCATATTGAAAGCAAGCCGGAAGAAAAAGCAGATGAACCGGTCAAAGAAAAAAAATCAGTATTGGGATTTTTCAAAACAGCCGGTGCAAAAGTAAAGGATGCCGTGGCTCAAAAAAAAGAGCAGATTAAAAAAGCCGTCGAAGAAAAAAAAGCTGCTTCAGAAATTGCCGCGCAAAAAGAAATTGAACGGGAAAATCTTGATCAGGAAAAATCTTCAGAACCGGTGCAGGAAAATTTTTCTCAGGAAGATTTAGTCCAGGAAGAGCAGGTTCAAAACGAATATGATCAGGATGAACTTGAGCATGAAGAAATAGTGCAGGAAGAGATTGATCATGATCCGTTTGAACAGGAAGAACCAGAGCAGGAAGAAATTGCTCAGGAAGAGCCGGTTCAAAACGCTGAGCAAGAAGATTATGAAGAAGACTATCAGCCGGAAGATTCATATGACGTACCTTCCGATGAAGGGGCTTCCGTCAATGTTCCTGAAAGATCAGAAAAAAAAGAAAGCTCATTCCAGAATTATTGGAAAAGGATGTTCGCTTCCGAAGACAAGTCCCAGAATCCGAGCACCGGACTTTGGCGTACTATAATGCGCCGTGAACTTTCTTCATATTTTACAAGCCCGATTGCATATATCGTTGCGGCATTGTTCCTTGTGTTCTCAGGTTTCCTTTTCTTTTCGACGTTCTTCCTTGCAAAGCGTGCAGAGCTAAGGGACTTTTTCCAGAGCCTTCCGATGCTGTTCAGCTTTTTCATTCCGGCTTTGACGATGAGGCTTTTTTCTGAGGAAAAGAAGAGCGGTTCGCTTGAAACCCTCATGACTCTCCCGGTGACTGAACTGGACGTAGTTTTGGGAAAATATTTAGCCGCGCTCATTTCATCTTTGTTCATGCTCGTTCCTACGGTTTCGTATGTCATAGCGTGCAATATTTTCGGACATCCTGATGCCGGACCAATCTGGGGCGGTTATATCGGAGCTGTTTTCCTTGCGGCTGCATTTTCTGCAATCGGATTGTTCAGCTCGTCCGTTACCAAAAATCAGATACTTGCATTCTTTGTCGCGCTTGCAATCTGTATGTTCCTGACTTTTGTAAGCTCGTTCGTCGTTCTGCTTCCTCCGTTCATTGCAAATCTGTTCACGTTTATTTCTGCTTCCAGCCATTTTGATTCCATTTCCCGTGGAATTCTGGACAGCAGGGATTTGGTCTACTTTGTTTCCGTCACCGTGTTCTTTGTTGCATTGACGGTCCGCTGTCTGAATAAATCAAGGAAGGGCTGATTGTATGTTTGAAAATACAAATGAAAAAAAATCTTTGGGCGAAAAAATAAAATCATCGTTCCATAAAGTTGCGGAAGGATTCTTAAAGTTCATCAGAAATCCTTCGGGCATTTTTGCATTGTTCGTCATCGTGCTGATTCTTCTGAATCTTGTCGTCTCAAAAGGATTCATCCGATGGGACATAACCGCACCTAAATCATACTCGCTTTCAAATTCCAGCAAGGAGATTGTGAAGACTGTTGACGAGCCTCTTGTAATCCGCGTGTTCTTCAGCGAAAATCTGCAGGCACCTTATTCAACGACATATCAGTATGTAAAAGATTTGCTTGCTGAATATAAATCAAGCGGAAATGAAAACTTCAGCTATGAATTTTTTGACATGAATAAAGAAGAAAATCAGCATCTTGCGGCAAGTTACGGAATACAGCAGCTCCAGATCCGCGAAATAAAAAACAATGAGGTCGGATTCAAGAATGCATATATGAGTCTGGTCGTTTCTTATGCTGATCAGAATGAAGTTTTGAACGGGCTTACGTCAAGCGATGGATTGGAATACAATATAACCAACGCAATCAACAAAGTCATTTCAAATACGAATGCACTTCTCGGTCTTTCTGAAGATGTCCGTGTTACCCTTTACCAGTCTTCAAATTTGAGCGGATTCAGGATTTCTGGATTTGAAAATCTGGAACCGGTCGTGAGGGCTGCCGTAACTTCACTGAACGAAAAATATGAAAACCGGCTTGTATTTGAAAAAGTTGATCCGTCTTCCGAAGAGCTTTCAACTTTGATTGACCGCTACGGAATTCCTTCATATCAGTTTGAAAAAGAAAACGGAGAAACTACACTTGGAACGCTTTGCGTTGTCCTGGAAAATGAAGACAAGAGCCGTGTCATCCCGGTGCAGATTGGTCAGGCGCTTGATCTTTCCGGCGGTTCCATTGCAATGCGCTATGCGGTTCAGGGACTTGACGACATGAATTATTCGATCGATGAATCTCTCAAAGCCCTTGCATCCAACGTGACTTCCGTTGCATACATAACGGGACACGGAGAACTTTCCCTGAGTGACAGCGAGCATGGTGCAGGAAACCTTATGTCCATGCTTTCAGAACATTATTCATTGAACGAAGTGAATCTTTCGGAAGATGAAATTCCTCTGAACGTTTCATGCGTCATGATCAACGGTCCGAAATCTGCATTCTCTCAGACAGAGCTTTACAAGCTTGACCAGTTTTTGATGAACGGCGGAAATCTTCTGATGTTCGTGGATCCTTTTGATGCAGAATCACAGCAGACAGAAAACGGAATTGCAAATATCGATACCGGGCTTGATAAGCTTCTTGAAAAATACGGAATCACCGTGAACAAAGAATATGTAATGGATGAAAAATGCGCCCAGACTCAAGACCAGTGGACCGGAAACGTGGCAAACCTTTATTACGCCCCGATGCTTGAAAGTGACAGCCTGAACCAAAAGCACCTGATTACGAAGAACCTCGGCTATGTGATGTTCTTCCTGCCGGGGTCAATAGATGCAAGTGCCGCAGAAAAAAATTCCGGTGAAAAAGTTTCCGTGCTTGCAACTTCATCCGCAAAATCTTGGACTGAAAATGAAGATGTCATGCTTTCTCCTGAATATCTGATGCCTCCTGCAAAATCCGAAGAAAAGCG
>JAFPKH010000272.1:0-3118 GCA_017424825.1 Treponema sp.
AGCTACACCGACGCGGTAAAGGAGCTTGAGAAGTTCAACGACAAGTTCGAGTTCCCGATTACATGGGGAAAGGAGCTCCAGACCGAGCACGAGCGTTATCTCACCGAGCAGATTTTCAAGTCACCCGTCATGGTGTACAACTACCCGAAGGACGTAAAGGCATTCTACATGAAGCAGAACGACGACGGAAAGACAGTCCGCGCAGTTGACGTTCTTGTTCCGGGGCTTGGTGAAATTACCGGCGGCTCCGAGCGTGAGGAAGACTACGAAAAGCTTCTCAAAGTCTGCGAGGAAAGGGGCATGGACATGTCCAACTACCAGTGGTACCTTGACCTGAGAAGGTTCGGTTCAGTTCCGCACTCAGGATTCGGACTTGGATTCGACAGGCTCCTGCGCTACATAACCGGAATGGCCAACATCCGTGACGTAGTTCCGTATCCACGCGCACCAAAGCTTGCGGATTTTTAAAAACTGTCATAAAATAGATAGGGGTTCCCGAAAAATTCGTTTTTGTTTTTCGGGAATTACTCCGATTTTTTTAACGAGGAGAAGTATCGATGAGCGATAATGATTTGAAAGATCTCATAGGAAAGAAAATCTTTTTTGTAAATCCGACCCCTACTATACGTAATTATGTGATTTCAGCATTGCGTGATGAAGAGCTGGAAGTTTATATATTGGACAGACATGCCCTCCTGAAGAGCGTTCTCATAAAAAATCCGGGTTCCATCGTTTTCATTCACCTTGATTCCGGCTTGTCGCTGAACGGATGGCTGGTATATCTCCAGGACATAACCAACGACCCTGATTTCGGGGATCTTACGGTCGGAATCATCTCGGACAAGATTACCGAAAAAGAAAAGATATGGCTCACCGGAAACGCAAAAATTGGCGGCGGATTCCACAAATCAAGCATTTCGCCGACAAAACTGACCGAAAACATACTCGACATAGTGATGAACCTTAAAGCAAAGGGAAGACGACAGTTCGTACGCGCAAACTGCTATGAAGATCAGGGCAACGTGCTCATCTGGAATCAGGACAACATCCTCATGCAGCTCAAGCTGGTCGATATAAGCACAAGCTCCACGGCAGTCCAGCTCCCGGTCAAGTACAAGGAATTGGTAAAAGAAAACTTGTCGGTCAAAGGCGCAACGCTCAAGCTCGGACAAAAGCAGTACATCGTCGATTTCATGGTCTACGGCATACATGAGCGCGCAAACAAGATACTGATGGTCGCAATTTTCAAAAAAGACACAATAAGGGTCTTGAAAAACGATTTCCAGACATTCATCTATTCTATTCTCCAGAAACAGCTCATGCAGTCGATTGAGCTTCTCGCACCGGATGAAAAGGAATACTCAAAAATCGGCAAAACGCTGAAACTTGCCCCTGCGCCGGATCAAGGAGCCAAAAAGAAGTCCGACAACGAGAAAAAATCCTAGACGCAGGCAATGAACGTTAAGAGAAAGACGACGAAAAGGAAGTCAAAGGCAAGGCAGAAGAAAAAATTTTCGTTCGTCACGATCATACAGAAAATTTATCTCTCCCTTGTGTTTTTCTTCATAAACGACATGTGGTCATATGCTTCCGCATGTGCGTTCGGATTTCTATTTTCTTTCATTCCCGTAGTCATGCTGGTGCTGATCATTCTGATCCGCTTTTTCCATGCAACGCCGGAAGTGATAGACTCGCTTTTCGGAGATTCAGGGCTTATGGCAAGCTTTTTGAACCTGGACTCCGTTGCAAACACGATATCGGAAATCCACAGCGTAACGAACTTCGAAATCATCATCGGTATAACGATCATCTGGATGGCCCGGCGCTTTTTCAGCTCTGTGGTCGGAAGCATCAACAGGATTTTCCACACTCAGGTTCCGTTCCGCCCCCTTTTGAGCCAGGTCGTCATAATTGCGGCAGAAGCGGGCATGGTCATTGTATCCTCACTCATAATCATCCTGAACGTAGCTTTCAAAACGCTCATAAAACTGGACATTTTTCAGAGCCTGAGCAGCATGTTTCCAGTCCTTCTCGGCACTGTCACCGAGCGGATGGTAATCTACCTTCCATACATAATAATCTTCGTAGTGGTTTTCATCTGCTACAAGGCAAGCTCCCGGTCAAATCCGCCCACATGGACATGCCTCTGGTGTGCCGCCGCATGTACCGGAGGATTTTTCGTGATTCAGAAACTCATGGGAATCTTTTTGAACGTGAACCGCTACAACATGATCTACGGAGTCTTGAGCAACATCATAGTGCTTCTGCTTGAAGTGTTCTTCTTCTTCGTGATTTTCCTGAGCTTTGCGGAATTCGTATTCGTGAGCCAGTATTTCGACACTCTGCTCCTGAGCGAAATCTACAGGCTTCCTGACAGGGACAAGACAGGCCTAATAAGCACGTTCAGGCGGCTACTTTTCATACGCCCGGACCATCTCCTGAACTCGGACGAAAACGTAATGCACTTTAAAAAAGGAGAGGAAATATACAGCAACGGAGAAGACGGAAAATTCATGTACTACATAGTATCAGGCACCGTCATGCTCCTGAAAAAAAACAACATAGCCTTCGTGGACAGCGGCTCATTCTTCGGCGAGGAAGCGATACTCATGGACGGAATCAGAAAAGAAGATGCAGTGGCCCACACCGACCTTAAGCTGATACGGATCAACGAAAGCAAATTCTACTCAATCCTCCAGAAAAACCCGAAGGTAGCCTCAAAAGCCATGGCCAAAATCAGCCGCTATTTCGCTTGGTCGGTAAATGCTTGAATAAGGGAAAAAGCATCCCGATCCCTCCCCCATTACGCAAAAAAAAACAAAAATTTTCTCCCGCAAACCAGAAAAATGTGCTATACTACGTTTATGACAACACAAACACTTCCTTCACCTATTATGTTGTTGAAAGAGATGCTGACGGAAATGCTACAAGCAACAGAAAGCAGATTGAAACGGGTCTGTAACACTTAATATCACAGGAACACAGAAATTGTTTGAGGGCTCCGTTGCAACTGAGGATACAAAGGGCGGAGTGCTTTACTTTAAGAATGATAATACAGACTACAGCTTTACAGCTGCAGGGGTATCTCTTGCAGAGGCTGATGGCAACAACGCCATTG
>JAFPKH010000273.1:0-15602 GCA_017424825.1 Treponema sp.
GGACAGATTTTCTGTATGTCGAGAGCGGATGCCTTTTTTAAAAGAGCCTGCACGCTGTCACCGAATTTACCTACGATTCCGAAATAATAGCGCCTTGCTTCACATGCCCATCCTTCCGGGTCATCAAAACTTAAGGCTCCGAATTTTCCGAATGCATCGGCAGAAAAAAGGACCTTTTCTTTTTCATCATAAGTCATCACCACTTCAGGCCAATGCACGTTCGGTGCCGCAATAAAGCGCAGTGCATGTTCTCCTTCCGAACCGCCAAGCTCAAGAACCGAACCTTCTTTTACGACAATCTGTCTTTCAGGGAAATCAGTTCCGAAAAGATTTTTCATGATCGTAAAAGCCATTTTCGAAGCGACGATTTTTGCATCCGGGTATGAATCAGCAAAAAGCTTTATGTTTGCCGAATGATCCATCTCCATGTGCTGAACTACAAGATAATCCGGTTTTCTTCCGCCTGATTCAGAAAGCACGGACTTCAAATTCGCAAGCCACTCATCTCCGAAATCTGCATCAACGGAATCCATGACGGCAATCTTGTCGGAAACAATCACATAGGAATTGTATGACATTCCATTAGGGACATCGAACTGTCCTTCAAACAAATCTATTTTTTTGTCATCAACCCCGATATATTTTATTGTACTGCTGACGTTCATATTAGAGTCCTCTTGCCCATTCGTATGTGCTCAAATATGGATCCGGCTTGATTGCTCCGGCCGTTGCCCATATTTCATCGATAAGACCGTCCTTGTTGATTTTTCCGATGCGCACCTGCTTGTAAAGATGCTGGTTCGTTCCGTCGATGGTTACCGTTCCTTCCGGTGCAGTGAAGCTCAATCCCTTTGCGGCCATGCGCACGTCTTCAACATCAAAGCTTCCGGCTTTCTCACATGCAGAAGCCCACATGTAGACGGCTATATAACCTGCTTCGATCGGGTCTCCGGTAACCCTGTCCATGCCGTATTCATTTTTATAATCCGCGACGAATTTCTGATTTTTTGTCGTTTCCGTCGTTTCATAATAATTCCATGCGACAAAATGCCCGATGAAATTTTCAACGCCGATTATCCTGATTTCTTCCTCTGAAATAGAAAAACTCATCACAGGAATTTTTTCCGCAGTGATTCCGGCATCCTTGAGCTGCTTGAAAAAATAGACGTTTGAATCGCCGTTCAGCGTGTTGATTATTACATCCGGTTTTTCTTCAAGTATTTCGTTTATAACTGCAGAAAAATCAGAATGACCGAACGGAACATAAGTTTCACCTACGCATTCAGCCTGAAGCTCCCCGAACTGAGCACGGATAATCCTGTTTGTGGTACGCGGGAAAACATAATCGCTTCCAATCAGATACATGCGCTTACCGAATTTTTCAGCGCAATAATCCACGGCAGGAACCACCTGCTGATTCGGAGACGCACCCATGTACATTATGTTCGGACTAGCTTCCATTCCTTCGTACTGAACGGGATACCAAAGAAGGTTGTACAATTCTTCAACGACAGGTTTCACGGCTTTACGTGATGCAGAAGTCCAGCAGCCGAAAATTGTCGCAACATTTTCATCGGAAATTAGTTCCCTTGCCTTGTCAGCAAATGTCGCAGGATCGCTCGCTCCGTCAGCTTCAACAGGCATTATCTTTTTGCCAAGCACGCCGCCGGCTTCATTTATTTCTTTTATTGCAAGAAGCTCCGAATCCCTTACGGCAGTTTCACTTATTGCCATGGTTCCCGTAAGCGAATGCAAAAGCCCGACTTTTACAACGTTGTCAGGATTCTGTTTTCCTTTACAGCCGATCACCAATGCCGAAAGCAAAATTCCCCCGGCAAAAACCAAAATCTTTTTCATAATATCTCCTCCCAAAATTTCTCTCTCGGTTCATTTACGTTCTGATTATAATACATCATAGGCTATCATAAGCCCTTTGCCCTTTACGTTGCATTCAACCGGCCCGCTGAATTTTATTCCGTTTTCTCCAGGAGCCATATGCTTGAACACTGATTCCGAAACACGTATGCCGCCTGGATTGGCAGCTGTTTCCATACGGCTTGCAACGTTCACAGTATCGCCCCATACATCATAGATGAATTTCGTGCGCCCGATAACTCCGGCAGTCGCAGGTCCGCTGTTAAGGCCTATCCTAAGATTGAACTGAATTTTTGCGGTCTTGTTGTATTCTGCCAAATCTTCGAACATGCCTTTTGCAAAATCAATCATAAGCTGTGCATGCTTTTCATTCGGCGTAGGAAGTCCGCACGTGGCCATATAAGCGTCTCCGATCGTCTTGATTTTTTCTATGCCGTGTTCCTGTGCGCGCTTGTCGAATCTTGTGAACAAATCATTAAGCGCATCGACGATTTCAGATGCAGAATGACCGCTTGAAGTTTTGGTAAACGAAACGATGTCAGAAAACAAAACGGTAACGTCATCAAAATCCTGACCGATTGAATGGATTCCGTCTTTGAGTTCCTTGGCGATTTCTTCAGGAAGAATGGCATGCAGAAGCTCATCGGACTTTTCCTTTTCAAGATTCAATTCCGCCGTCCGTTCCTTTACTATGCGCTCAAGCCTTGCATTTTCTTTCATCATCCTGCGCTGCTTCATATAGAAAGTCAAAAAAAGGCTTCCGAGAACAATCACCGCAAGGACGATCCAGAATCCAGGCATCTGGTAGATGAAAGGCTTTTGCAAGAAAAGAACCGCCTCCGCCTGCGCTGAATAAAATCCGTCTCCGTTTATCGCATTCACAAGGAAACGGTGTTCACCCGGTTTCAGGTTAGTATATGAAATTGTACGTGAAGAAGCCGGTGCGCTGAAATTGTTTTCAAAATTGGTCAGCTTGTGCGTGAATGTAAGGCGTTCAGGTGCATCAAAGCTCAGCCCTGTGTACGTTATGTCAACGCGCTTCGTTCCAGGATTCAGCGTTATTGACGAAAGCTCATTCTGATAAAGCTTGTTGTCAAGAACCACCTCATTGTCAACGACCACGCTTTCAATCTGCACGAGAGGAGTAACGGGATTTTCCATGACCTTCATCGGATCATAGATTGCAATTCCGTCAACCATGGCAAACCAGATGCGGCCGAACTTGTCCATTATGCTTTTTGCAGTCGATGTGGGGCCGTCAGAATCAAGCCCGTCATTTCTGTTGTAGAATTTCACCGACATGGTCTTGCGTTTTCCTGTTATAGTGCTTTCGATGTCTTCAAGCGACGCAGATGAAATTCCGTGGTTGCTCGTCATCCAGAGAGTATTGGTGGTATCCGCAATAATCTGGAACACTGAATCCGTTTCTATTCCATTTTCGGAATTCATGTTCTCAAAAACTTTCGGAACCCTCGTGCGGCTGTCAAAATCCGGGCAACGGGTGATTCCGCTTCCGCTGCAAATCCAGAACGCACCATCAAGTTCCTGGGTGATTTTAAAAATCACGTTTCCGGCAAGACCATCCGTAGATTCAAGGTGGGAGATAATTTTTTCATCCTGCAGAAGATAGATTCCGCCGCCGTCAGTACCCACCCAGATAATTCCGTTCGTATCTTCGTAGAGAGCCATTACATATTCGTTTTCAAGCCCGTTTGCCTGCTTTAAATTTTTGATGGATCCGTCTTCATGGATTATGCTGAGCCCCGTCGTAGTGCCGGCATAAATATCACCGGATTTCGTTTCTATTGCAACACGTACTTTGTTTCCCGCAAGACCATTGTCCGTCGTCCAGCTTTGTATTTCATTCCCGTCATAGCGGAGCTGTCCGGGTTTTGTGTAGCAGCTCACGAGCAAATCACCGTTTTTTACTGCCTGGACATCCCTGACGCGCAATCCTTTCGTATACTCCGTAAGCAGATTTTCAACCGGAACATCGTTTTCATAGCAGACAATGCCGCTGTCGGTCGCCGCCCAAATCTTTCCGGATCGGTCTTCCGTGATGCTGTTGACCGTAACACCCAGACGGTTCATCTTGAATTTTCCGTGCGTAAGTTTTCCGATTCCGTTCCGGTCGGTCGCTATCCAGATATTATCTTCACGGTCGCATATTATCCTGTTGATTTTTGCCGAGTCAAGAATGTCGCCGTCGTATTCGTAAAATTTTCCATCTGATAAAGCAACGAGTCCTTTTTCGGTTCCGAACCACAAAGTCCCGTCAGCTGCGGCATAGCTTGCGGTAACCGAAGTGTCGTCAATGAGAGTTCCGGTTTCCATTTTCTGTACAGAACCGTTTTCAATGCGCAGAAGCCCGTATTCCCCAAGCCCGACCCAGAATACTCCTTTCAAATCCTGACAGATTGAAGTTGCAAAATAAATTCCATAAGGCTCCAGCTCAGACCTCTTTTTGAAAATACCTTCGGAAAAAGTAAAAAGCCCGCGCTCGTTTGACGTCAAAAGCCACATACGTCCGGCAGTATCACAATAAAAAGACGTGGCGATAATTCCTTTGTATATAGTTCCGGCTTCGAACTGGGGAGTTATCATGTGTCCCTCAGGAGTGATGTATACGACACCGGAAGCAGTTCCGACCCAGACATTTCCGTTCTTATCTTCGGCAAGGCAGCGGATTGAATTGTTGGGAAGACCGTTCTGCACAGTGTAGGTTTTCTTTGAAGCACTGGAAATTCTCTGAAGCCCCTCGTCGTTTGATCCGAGCCAGAGATTTCCCCGGGAGTCTTCAAGGATTGCGCGGACTGAAACAAAAGTCAGGTCATTTTCTGAATTCCGCTTATGGGTCGTAAATGTAACGCCGTCAAAGCGTGCAAGACCTTCGTAGGTTCCTATGTTGATATATCCGTCAGATGTCTGGGCTATATCAGTGACGGTCGTCCCGTTCAGCGATCCAAAAGAGTTCCATGACTGGTAGACATAATTATCGAAAAACGAATTCCTTGCGAACAAAAAGTGCGCCAAAAGAACAAATACAGCGCAAAAAATACTTCTTTTCATACTATTATTATAGAAGGGAATTTTCATTTTTGCAAATTAATTCAATCCGTCCAGAAGTCTCCGTGCATTTTTATACAATATGGCATCCTTTTCTTCAGGGGTCAGGCCGAGCGCATTGAATCTTTCAAGCTCCCCGGCAAAATCCCACATGGGGAAATCAGAACCGAAGAGGAATTTGTCCGAACCGTGCTTCCTTATCATTTCCAAGGCTTTATCAGGCGGAAGTTTCCACAAAGTGCTTGAGGTGTCAAAATAGATTTTCTGACCGACAAGATAATGCATGGAATTTTCCCATTCCGTGTACCCTCCGAAGTGTGCGGCGACAATCTTCAGATCAGGATGCTTTTTTATGAGGTTCAAAAAACGCTTTGGCCCGGAAAAATCATAGCGCCAGTCACCGGCATGAAAGAGGATGGCCATGTTCAGCCCTTCAATCTTTTCATAGATTTTATCCATTGAATCATCATCTACTGAAAATTTCTGGAAATCCGGGTGGAGCTTTATTCCTTTGCATCCGGCTGCCTTGATTCTTTCAAGCTCCGAAGAAAAATCAGCATAATCCTGATGCATGGTTCCGAATCCGATGAACTCAGGGTGCCTTTCACATTCTTTGATTATAAAATCATTTATCACTTCAACCTGGCCGACAGATGTAGCCGCCGAACAAACGATATAATTTGTAATCCCGTTTTTTTTACCGGATGAAATAAGCTCATCTGCCGTTCCGTTCCATGCCATGGGAGCATTGTCATAGAACCTGCTGATTGAACTGCTTGCCCGTGCAGCAATTTTTTCAGGATAGATATGCGCGTGAAAATCAATAATCATCTTATGCCTCAAAAATCATAATAGTTTCAGCTGCTTTGTTTTACCAACTGCGCTCCGTTAAAATCAAGGATTGATTTAACGCCGGTCATCGAAACGGATGCATTTGAAAGTGCAGGGGATGCACAGCTTGCGCCCGAAAGAGTCACGGCAGGAGCAGCAGACACAGAAATCCGGGCTGAAACTTTTTCTTTCGGCAGTGCAGTTTCTATAGTCCTTACCGCAACGGGAATGGAAGTTTTCTTACCTGTCCGGTTAAGCGTTTCTGTGTAATAGATTCCTTCCGTAATCAGAGCAGATGCATTGTCCAAAATGGAAGCCTGAATTTCATCTTCATAATAGCTTACGATTCTCTGGACGCTTTCTCCCATGTCATAATACTTGAGCATGAACGCAGAAAAATTGTCACCGCTTTTGCTTGGAGTTCCTATATACGACGCACCTGTTCCATCTTCAATTAAAAAGGGAACGTCATTTTCAAAATCATTCAGCTCTGCCGATGAAGAATAGAAAAACGAAAGCGGAGACATTGCATCGCTAAAATTCTGAGTAAGGGTTATATTTCCCGAATCATCAGTTTCGCATATAAACCTTGCATACGAATTGTATTTTTTTGAAATGTAGCCAGTAATAATTTTCTGAAGGTCAGAAAGATACGAAGTTATTTTTGCCTCAAGTTTTTTAGCGACCTCATCAGAATATGAAGAAAAATCATAGCCGATATTCGAACTTCTTCCGTAGCCGACCACAAGATCAAGCGCATCAAGAGACTCCGGGACTGCAAGTTCCTTCACCTGCGCGATTTTTTCCTTCAGCTCAGAAGTATCGCTCGAACATGTATGAACAGTCCCTGAATCATCATGTATTTCCTGAAGTTTTAAAAGTATGTCGTCACCGCTCATACTGCATGAAAATTTCATTAGCACAGAATCATCCGAACTGTTTTTTACGGTAAAGGTGTCCTTTGTGATCACGACCTTTTTTCCCTGCACCAAATAAGTCCCGAGCGGCGGTGTTTTTGATCTGCTTCCCGACGACGATGAAGAAGATGATGACGTTCCGCTGGTCACATAATGGCCCGGATAAATACCGCTGCATCCGGCATAAAACAGCAGGCACATAAAAAGAGCAGGGATAAATGCATAAAACTTTTTTTCCATAAAGATTCCGTTTTATTAATCTTTTATTAATTCATAGCCCGCGTCTTTCACCGCTTTTTCAAAATCAGATTCCGGTATGTCTTTTGAAAGACTGAGCTTCACGGTCTTTGATTCATGATCAGCAACGGCAGATTCAACTCCGTCGATTTTTTCAAGGGCTTCCTTGACGTGCTTTTCGCAGTGTGCGCACATCATGCCTTCAACCTTCAGTATTTTCTCAGTGTTTTCCATAACAGTCTCCTTTGACATAGTTTTATTTTCATTTTTCATTGTACGCTTATTCTTGAAAAAATTCAGCCTGAGCGCATTCATTACGACGCAAAAACTTGAAAGGCTCATGGCGGCGGCTCCCATCATCGGATTCATGTCTATTCCAAGCCAGTGATAGTATGCACCTGCAGCGACCGGAATCAGAATTACGTTGTAAAAAAATGCCCAGAAAAGATTTTTCTTTATATTCCGCACAGTCTTCCGGCTCAATCTGATTGCAACGTTTACATCTTCGAGCGAGCTTTTCATCAAGACAACGTCCGCAGCATCTATGGCGACATCTGTTCCGGCTCCTATGGCCATTCCTGTATCGGCAGAAACCAATGAAGGTGCGTCGTTTATTCCGTCACCGACCATGCAGACTTTTCCGCTTTTCTTGAACTTCGATATTGCCATTGCCTTTTCATCCGGCATGACTCCGGCGATTATTTCATCGACACCGGCTTTTTTACCGACGGATTTTGCAGTGCGCTCATTGTCACCGGTCAGCATCACGACATGAATTCCCATGTCCTGCATTTCTTTTATTGCATCCGCGCTGTCTTCCTTTATTGTATCGGAAACCGCTATTATTCCCAGAAGATTTCCTCCGTACAAAAAGAAAAGGGGAGTTTTTCCTTCTTCACACAGCCTTGTGTATTTTTCCTGAACCGAATCATTTATAGAAGACGGATTTATGCCTTGTATGAATTTCAAATTTCCTGCATACAATTCTTTTCCGTCAAGATTTGCGCTCAATCCGTTTCCCGGGCGTGACTTGAAATCAGAAACTTCTTTTATGGAAATGTTTTCTTCCTCAGCTTTTTTCAGAACTGCCTTTGCCAAAGGATGACCGCTTTTTGATTCAAGCCCCGCGGCAATTTCAAGCAGATTTCTTTCACCGCAGTTTTCGGGGATTATGTCGGTGACACGAGGCTCTCCTTTCGTTATCGTTCCGGTTTTGTCAAGCACTACGGTTTTTGATTTTCCGGCAGATTCCATTGCACTGGATGTCTTGAAAAGGATTCCGTTTTTTGCAGCAACGCCGTTTCCGACCATTATTGCAACAGGAGTGGCAAGTCCAAGCGCACACGGACAGCTTACCACAAGGACTGCAATTCCACGGCTCAGGCTGAACGAAAAATCCGCTCCGGTCAAAATCCAGACCAAAAAAACGACAAGTGCAATCACCATGACCGACGGAACAAAAATCCCGGAAACTTTGTCGGCAATTTTTGCGATAGGTGCTTTTGTCGCCGCGGCATCGCTCATCATGCGGATGATCTGGGAGAGGGTAGTGTCCTTTCCTATGCGCGTTGCCTTGCATTTTATATATCCTTCCTGATTGATCGTTGCAGCGGAAACATTGCAGCCGCATTCTTTATCGACAGGAACGGATTCTCCGGTCAAAGCAGATTCGTCAACCGATGAATTTCCTTCAATCACAATTCCGTCAACAGGAACGCTTTCTCCAGGACGCACGGCAAAAACGTCACCGACCGTCACTTGCTCAACCGGCACTTCGATTTCTTTTTCTCCGCGGATCAGCACTGCAGTTTTCGGCGCAAGGTTCATGAGCGATTTCAGTGCATCCGTCGTCTTTCCTTTTGAAATTGATTCAAGAAGCTTTCCGACCGTAATCAGGGTCACGATCATTGCGGAACTTTCAAAATAGAAATTTTCCATGTAATGCATAACCTGTGCATGCTCTTTCGACATCACGGCATCGGTCATCAAAAAAAGCATCACGGTGCTGTATGCAAACGAAACGCCTGAACCCATGGCAACAAGGGTATCCATGTTCGGGGAAAGGTGAACGAGGCTTTTGAATCCGCTTATGAAAAATTTTTTGTTTATAATCAGTATGATTGCCGAAAGAATCATCTGGAGAAGTCCCATGGCAACGTGGTTTCCTCCATCTTTCATAAACCATGAAGGAAGCGGCCAGTCCCACATCATATGCCCCATGCTTATGTACATCAAGACAAGCAGGAATGCAGCGGAACTTATGAGCCTCTTTTTTATTGCCTGAGTTTCATTTTCTTCCGCTTTTTTTTCTGTTTTTCCGCCGTCCAGGGATCGTGCTTCATATCCGGCTTTTTTTACCGCAGACAGTATGTCCGAAACCTTCGCATTTCCTTCAACTCCCATTGAATTTGTAAGAAGGCTCACGGTACATGATGTGACTCCCGGAACTTTTGAAACGGCTTTTTCGACCCTTGCGACGCATGCAGCACAGGACATTCCCTTAACAGAATATTTTTCCATAAACCTTACTTTATCATTTTTTGAATTACTTCCAGAAGCTCGTTTATGGAACCTTCTTTTCCGTTGCGTATGTCAGTGACGACACGTGTATAGATGTGATCCGTAAGAAGCTCTTTTCCGAATGAATTCAGGGCTGCATTCACCGCAGAAACCTGAATAAGGATATCCAGGCAATAAGTGTCATTTTCAAGCATTTTCTTCAGACCCCTTACCTGTCCTTCGATCCTGCAAAGCCTGTTCATGAGCATTTTATGGCCGTCAACCACGCGCTCCTTCTTTTTCGGTGCATCAGATTTTTTTTCTTCTTTTGCAGCTGCCATTTCGTTACCTCTTTAACAATAGTCGCTTTTATTATATACCAATACAAGGTATGTGTAAAGACAAGGTATGTGTAAAGACGATGCATGCGTAAGCATGAAATATAGGTAAAACAAGCCGTTCACAAAAAAGAGCTTGACGTTTATGCAAAAAAAAATGATATTTTAACTAAAGAGGTGTATTTGTATTATGAAAAAAAGCATGCTTTTATTTTTCACGGCGGCGGCAGTTGCAGTTACGGCCATGACAGGATGTACGACCACAAGCGGCACTCAAAAAACTACGCAGACAAGCACAAAGGAAGCTGAATCAGAAAAGGAGGCGGACTTGCAGAAGCAGAATGCAACAAAATATATTACCGTTGACCTGAAATCAAATCCGACTACGGGAGGCAGCTGGAAGATTTCCATCGCTGATGAATCCATCGCAAAGCTTGAATCACGCACATATACGCAGGACGAAACTGATTCACCAAGGGTCGGTGTCGGCGGAACGGAATCTTTCGGATTCAAATGCCTGAAAAAAGGTTCCACCACAGTAAAATTCACATACGGACAGATGTGGGAAGGCGGCTCAATCTGGGAAACAAAAACGGCGGTAATAACCGTAAATGAAAATCAGCTCGGAACCATTGAGTTCAAATGATTTATAAAACCAAGGGGCAATCAATATGCTGCAAAAGATTGCTCCGGCTTCCGTTTCCATGCCTGGGGTTGGTTGTTGCAGCGTGCTTGGGTAGACAGAATGTCCATTATACTAAGCATATCGTGCAAATTCCATGTTGCCTTTAATACAAAAGAAAGATAGAATCGACCTTACCCCGGAATCTGTTACCGGCAATTCATAATTTTGGAAGTATCTCAAATGAACGAAAACTGTTGTGTCCTTTACAATCCTCTTTCAAGCAGCGGAAACGGCGAAATGCTTGCGAAAAAACTTTCAGAAATCCTCCCTGATTCCAACATAAGGTACGTGGACATAACGTCTTTTTCCGATTACAAGACATTTTTCGATTTTCTTCCGAGGGGCGAAAAACTGATCATTGCAGGCGGCGACGGAACCCTGAACAGGTTTGTAAACGAAGCCGAGCTTTTTATAGGCGGAATGAAGCTTTATTACTATCCATGCGGAACAGGAAACGATTTTATCCGCGACATTGAAAAAGCAGATGCAAAGGAGCCGGTCGAAATATCGGAAGCAATAAAAAATCTCCCGGTCATAAAAGTAAACGGGCTTACGAAAAAATTCCTGAACGGAATCGGCTATGGAATTGACGGCTATTGCAGCGAAACAGGCGAAAAACTGAGGGAAAAAAGCAGCCGCCCTGTAAACTACACAATGATTGCCATAAAAGGAATGCTGTTCGGATACAACCCGACTTGTGCCGACGTTACCGTTGACGGAAAAAAATACTCATTCAAGGACGTGTGGCTTGCACCGAGCATGAACGGAAGGTTTTTCGGAGGCGGAATGATGCCCACGCCGCTTCAAAAACGCGGCTCGGACACTCTTTCATGCATGGTATGGCACGGAAAAAACAGGCTTAAAACGCTCATGCTTTTCCCGAAAATCTTCAAGGGAGAACACGTAAAAAACGAAAAGGCAGTCAGCATAATGACCGGAAAATCAATAACCGTGAGCTTTGACCGGCCTGTTGCACTTCAGATAGACGGTGAAGTAGTACCCGACGTCACCTCATACACAGTGAACGCAAGCACTCCTTTTTAAACCTTCACTCCCCTATCCTGAATCCTACGAGAACGTTCACGCCGTAATAAAGGAAAAACGAGCCTTTTGCCGATGCAAGAGCAATGCCAGGACCGGCTGCAAAATATACCGGAACCTTGCCGTGCGTCATGTATTCGACCGTAAGGGAATACTCAAGCCCGGGTGAAAACCAAGGCTTTGTCACCGTCATTCCTTTTTCAACGTCATAGAATGAAGATACAAGGCAGAAGAGGCCTGCATCCAGGGTGTTTTTTAGCTCAAGAGTACCGCCGTTTTTAAACGTGCACAGCCTGTATGATGCGGACGCGCTCAATGCAAGCGTCTGGAACGGAAACACATAGGAACTCAATCCGGCAGAAAAAGTCCATCCCTTTGTCGTTTCGGGATTGAAAACATACTGCGCCCTGACCGGACCTACAAGCGGAACCGGAATGTCAAGGAATTTGGAAGCGCAATAATCATAGGCGAATTCGTTTTCTGTTTTTGCAAGCACTATTTTAAGCGGAAGCTCCAAGTCAAAAGTGAATGCAAAAATATTTCCGGCCATAAAAATCAGGACTGCGGCAAGGAGCGTTTTTTTGAATTTCATCTGCAGAACTCCCCTATAAAATCTGCGGCGGCGGTTTGCTGTGCATATGCAGAAATGCCGGCTTCATTGTCTCCTTTTTGAAATCCGTATGAACCGAACTGACCGTGGTTTCCGCCTTCAATGACATGCTCCTCATAACCGGACGGAAGGTTTGAAAGGCATTTTCCGTAGTTGTCCATTTTCAAGACACCGTCTTTTGAACCATAGAGGCTCAGCACTTTAAGCCCGGATGATTTCAGGTCTTTCGTAGAATATGCGGCAAGAAGGACAAGCCCCTTGAATGACTGTGCATGGGAAGCAACATAGGATGCAGCCATGGCACCGCCCAATGAATGCCCTCCGATATACCAGTTTTTGATTTCGGGATAATCAGACCTCAATCTGTCGGCGGCGGAAATTTCAAGAATTGCCAGATCATAAGGCATCTGAGGCAAAAAGCATTTCACTCCATTTTTTGCACACTTGACCAAAAGCGGAAGATAGGATGCATAATCGACTGAACCGCCCGGATAAAAAATGAGCGCGTTTTCTGACGGGGATGCAGGATTCACGACTATCGTTTCATTGTGATTCTGAAGAGTGACTCCGGGTGCATCGGAAAGAACGGCCGGCTGATCAAAATCATGCTGATAGGAACAGGAGAAAAACAAAAACAGAGGTAAAATCAGTATGCAAAAACATTTCATGATCCAATGCCCTTTATTGATTGTCCTTTATGAGAGAACGCATTGCTTCGACTGCAACTTTTATAGCAAGCTCCGTGTCATGTGCCTGGACGTTTGAAAGACCTTTTTTCGCACGCTCCTGATTTGCAACCACAAGAAAACATGAGCCGACTTTTACACGCAAAAACTGGCCGGCAATAAAAAGAGCCGCGCTTTCCATTTCAGATGCAAGGCAACCCATCCTGAGCCATGCCTGCCATTTGTTTTCAAGCTCATAGCTCACGGGCATAATCTCCGGTTCATGCTGACCAAAAAAAGAATCCTTGCACTGCACCACTCCGACATGATGCCTTACGCCCAATTTTTTTGCGGCACCCACAAGCGCATTGACGCAATCAATGTCCGCAACGGCAGGATATTCAATAGGGGCGAATTCACGGCTTGTTCCTTCCATCCTGACTGCACCGGTCGCAATCACTATGTCGCCGCCCATCACATCTTCCTGCATTCCGCCGCATGTTCCCACCCTTAGAAAAGTGTGCGCACCGCATTTTGCAAGCTCGTCTATCGCAATGGCAGCAGAAGGGCCTCCGATTCCTGTTGAAGTGACGCTGACCGGAACACCGTCAAGAGTTCCTGTATATGTAACATACTCACGGACATCAGCTACAAGACGTGCATTTTCAAAATGAGCCGCTATTTTTTCACAGCGCTTCGGATCACCGGGCATTATCACATATTTTCCGATGTCGCCTGGTCCCACGCCGGTATGATATTGTTTTCCTGAACCTTCCGTATAATCAACCATAAAGCACCCCTTAAATGTAGTTTAATGTCTTACAATTATAGCACGGAAGAAAGAGGTTTGCAAAAATTTATGGCATCATTCGGACATGACGAACGGCACTCACCGCAACGAATGCAATCAATGCTGTTCGGATTTTTCCATACAGGAATGTCAAGCCTGCACTTTTTCTGGCATGAGCCGCATCCGGTACATTTTTCAGAATCTACTTTGAGCCTTAAAAATGAAATCTTGTTGAAGATTCCGTACAAAGCCCCGAGCGGACAAACATACCTGCAGAACGGACGGTAGATTATAATGGAAGAAATCAGCGTGATTATGAGTATGACGACTTTCCAGCGGTACAAAAAACCTGCGGCACCGCGCATTGCATTGTTCAGAAGCACCAAGGGAATTCCGCCTTCAAGAGTTCCCACCGGACATATGAACTGGCAGAACCAAGGCTTTCCCAATCCGGTTATGTCGATCACGAACAAAGGAAGCAGAATCACGAATATAGAAAGGAAAACAAAGCGCAGGCGGCGGAGCCATTTTTCTCCCGGAAGCTTACGGAATTTTTTTATGAACGGAATTTTAAAAAGCAGATCCTGTATAAGACCGAACGGACATAAAAATCCGCATACAAAGCGGCCGAGAACAGTGCCGAAAACAACGAGGAAACCGGTCACGTACAATGAAATCTTGTATTCCCTGCTGCCGAGACTTGACTGCAATGCACCTATAGGACAAGACCCCAATGCACCCGGACAAGAATAGCAGTTCATTCCCGGAACGCATACGTATTTTGAAGGACCTTGGTAAATCTTTCCGGTAAAAAATCCTTTTACATAGCCGTTTGAAAGAGCCGCAAAACATGCCTGTACAATCAGCCGGATCCTGGAGCGCCGTTTTGATTCCTGTCTTTTTTCCATATCAGCCGATTCCTATGCATTCAAGGCAGATTCTGGTCGCCTTCATAAAAACAGACAAAGCCTCCCCACGGAAAATACCGAGCAAAATCAGGCATATTCCGAGAGAGAGAAAAATTGCGGCAACAAGCACACGGCGATTTTTTTTCTGCATCATTTCAAAAGCTTGTCTATGATTTTCTGCCACTGTGACTGTGAACGTGAACCGACCACTGCATCACCGATCTGCCTGCCTTCTGAATCCACGAAAATCGTTGTCGGGACAGCCTGAACTCCGCTCAAAAATCCCCTTTCCATTTCTGCGGAAGGAACGATATGCCTGTAATCAGCACCGGTTTTGGAGATGATTGAATCTGCGGTTTTCTTTTGGCTTGCATTGACTTTTCCGGATCTGTCAAGTTCCACGTCAATGATGATTCCGATGACTTCAACGCCCTTTGATTTGTTCGCCTTGTTAAGCTTTGCAAGCTCCGGCATTTCGCTTATGCAAGGCCCGCAAAAAGTTCCCCAGATATTTATCATTGTGATCTTGTTGTTTTTGAAAATATCCTTGCTGCTGACCGCATTGCCGTTCAAATCTACCGCAGAAAATTCCAGTGCATTGGACGCTGACCTTGATGAACTGCGCGTAAATAAAATTCCTTCGGCAAAAATCAGTCCGACGGCAAAAACAAATGCAAGTGAAATGAAAACCTTTTTCATACATGTCCCCCTATTCGATTTTTATGGAACCGCTCGTTGCAGAAAGATCAAGCTTTACGCTGCCGTTTCCAATCATATCAGTGCCTTTCTTACCTGAGGCACCCGTTATCTGGTTTTTATAGCTTCCGCTCATGGTCGAATACTTTATGCCGAGATTGCTGTCATGCGGAACGGAAAGATTCAGTGAACCGGAAACCGAATGAACCTTGCTGTCACCGGTCAATGCTTCGCTCAAATTTACATGCACGCTGCCTGACATTACGTTCACATCCATTTTTCCGATTGCACCGCCAAGCCTTATGGAACCGCTTGAAACCTTGCAGTCCAAAAATCCGAATCTGCATCCGTCTGCCTTGAGGGATCCGCTTGTCGTCTTGATGTCGGCAGTTTCGGCCTCACAATTTTCCAATCTTACGGAACCGCTCGAAGCTTTCATGTCCA
>JAFPKH010000031.1:0-10650 GCA_017424825.1 Treponema sp.
GAATTTTTTTGAAGGAAACTCGGAAAAGACGTTCCCTGGAAAATCCTTCCACTGCAATTCGGACATAGAGATAGAAATACTTGATGTCTATCCGGGCACAAAATACGACGACACATGCATTTCGGACATCTACCTGATCAAGGCTCCGCTCCCGATACCATAAGTTAAAACATAAAATTAGTCTAAACTAACGCAAACTCTATAGAACAATTGTTTTTTTTCTGATATAATTCTCTTCACGAAAACAATATACCTGCGGCGTCAGGTTTTCCAATGAGGTTAGCAGTATGGATGAAAAAGAGATTTTATCCCGTGCACAGCAGTACATTGCTGAAGAAAAAGATGAGAAATTCCGCAAGGAAGTAGAGGATCTGGTCGCAAAAAAGGATATGGCGGAACTGGAAGACAGGTTCTACCAGAGCCTTGAATTCGGAACCGGCGGACTCCGCGGAATCATGGGCGGCGGAACGAACCGAATGAACACCCTGAACATCTCCAAAGCTACCCAGGGACTTGCAAACTACATAATCAAGGCGTTCCCGGAAGAAGCGAAGAACGGAACTTTGAGCGCATGCATTGCATACGACAGCAGGCACAACCATGACAAATTCTCGGACATAACTGCACGTGTCTTTGCCGCAAACGGAATAAAGGCATATCTTTTCACAGGAATGCGCCCTACCCCTGAACTAAGCTTTGCAATCCGCACGCTCGGATCAAAAACCGGTGTCGTCGTAACAGCAAGCCACAATCCTCCGAAATACAACGGATACAAGGCATACTGGGCTGACGGTGCACAGGTGGTCGAGCCGCATGACAAGGGCATAATCGATGAAGTCAACGCAGTCAAGGAAGCAAAGCTCATAAGCCGTGAAGAAGGAATAAAATCCGGCAAAATCGTGCTGATTGACAAAGAGATAGACGAAAAATTCCAGAAAATGATAAAGGACAACCTCTACCGCCCGGATCTCATCAGGGAAAAGGCATCTACGGTAAAGGTAGTATATACTCCTCTCCATGGAACCGGTGCAATGCACGTTGAAAAAGTTCTCGGAGACCTCGGACTGAACGTCATCACTGTTCCAGAACAGCGCGAAGGAAACGGAGATTTCCCGACCGTAGAAAAACCGAACCCGGAAGAAGCACCTGCACTCAAAATGTCAGTGGAGCTTGCAAAGAAAGAAAAGGCAGACGTGGTTATGGCAACAGACCCGGACGCTGACCGTTTCGGAACTGCATTCCCGGACAAAGACGGAAACTATGTCCTTATTTCAGGAAACCAGATGGGCGCTCTCCTTGCAGATTACGTCCTCCTTTCAAAGAAGGAATTCAACAGGATGCCTGCAAATCCGGTGCTCATACGCTCAATCGTGACAAGCCCGTTCGTGGATGTCATTGCCAAAAACTACGGAGTGGAACCGGAAGAAGTGCTCACTGGATTCAAATGGATCGCATATCTTGAAGGCGAGCATGAAAAGAGCGGAAAAAAGAACTATGTGTTCGGCCTTGAAGAAAGCTACGGATATCTGGTTGAAACGGAAGTCCGCGACAAAGACGGTGTAAGTGCCGCCGCAATGTGCGCTGAAATGACCCTCTATTGGGCAAGCAAAGGAAAGAGCCTCCTCGACCGCCTGAACGACATGTATAAGAAATACGGATATTTCGAAGACAGGGCAATCAGCAAGTATTTCGAAGGAATAAAGGGACCGGGCATCATGAAAGGAATCATGACGCAGCTCCGTGAAGAAGGCCTCAAGACCCTCGGCGGAAAAAAAGTCCTCAAAATCCGCGACATACAGCAGAGCGTGGAATTCGACCCGGCAAATCCAGGTGCAAAAAACACTCTCTCATTCCCGAAGAGCAACGTACTCCAGTTCTTCCTCGAAGGCGGAACGATCGTAAGCGCAAGACCAAGCGGAACCGAGCCGAAAATCAAGTTCTACATCAACAGCACCGTGCCTCTTGCATCAGAGACGGACAGCGGGCTTGATGAAGCGAAAAAAGAAGCCGGAAAGCTTTGCGACGCAATATCATCTGAAATTAAGGCAATACTTGATGCTGCAAAGTAATCAGGGGAAAAAGCCTGTTGTGTTCAAGGACTACGAAAACATTGCCGAGCTTTTTTACAGCGGAGCGACTTTCGTAGCCTTTGATACCGAAACGACCGGTCTTAAGCCGTCATCTGATTATCTTACGGAAATCGGGGCGGTGAAATTCAACTACGATGAGGAACTCGGATCCTTTGACCAGCTGATCAAGCCACCCGTTCCGATTCCTGCTTTTCTTGAGCAGCTGACTCACATAACGAATGAAATGGTATCTTCATGCCCGTGCGCATCATCCGTCATCGAAGATTTTCTTATGTTTCTCGGCGGAAAGGAAACCATTCTGATTGCACACAACGCATTGTTCGACCTAGGATTTCTCAATGCAGAAATGGAGCGCATGAACCGCCCGATAATCCCGAACATGACGATCGATTCACTCCCCTTTGCACGCTGGGTTCACCCTGAATTCAGAAGCGAATCAGAAAAAGGCCAGTACAAGCTCCAGATGCTTGCAAAACGATTCAACGTTGAGGTACGCTCGGCTCACAGGGCTGACGATGACGCACGCGTTCTTAAGGAAATCTTCCTGAAAATCATGAACGACGCGCTTCCCATGCAGAAAAATTTCGACATGGAAAAAATACGCAGGCCTGCCCTGAAAGCATCGGATCAGCTGGAACTTTTCTAAGAAAACGCCGGATCATTCAGCGACAACCATGACACCTTGCAAAAACAGCAGAATTGGGGATATACTAGACCAGTGGGGACACCCGCTTGTGAGGTTAAATAAATGAATTTTGTAGAAGAAATGAAAGCTAAGGCCAGGGATTATCAGAATTCCTTGGTGCTCCCGGAAGGAACTGAAGAGCGCACAGTTGTAGCGGCGGCAAAAATCGTTGAAGAAAAGCTTGCAAAATCTGTCACGCTTTTGGGAATCAAGTCGGAGGTGGAAAAAGTTGCCTCTGCAAAGGGAGTTTCTCTTGAAGGCATCGAAATCGTCAATCCTGCTGAATCAGAATGGCTTGATGACTTCGGAAAAGAATATTACGAGCTTAGAAAAGACAAGATCAACAAAAAGACCGGTCAGCCGGAAGTCACCCCGGAAAGCGCAAGGGAATACATCCTCAAGGATCCGCTCAGCTTCGGTGCAATGATGGTACGCCTCGGAAAAGCAGACGCAATGGTTTCAGGCGCACTTTCAGCAACGGCAGATCTTCTCAGGGCAGGACTCAAAATCATCAAGACGGCACCCGGGACAAGCACTGCATCTTCATGCTTTGTCATGGACACTCACGACAAGAAATGGGGAAAGGACGGCTACCTTATTTTCGCGGACTGTGCAGTAAACCCGGCACCTACGTCAGAACAGCTCGCAGACATCGCGATTGACTCTGCAAAATCATGCAGGGACCTTCTTGGTGCAGAACCGGCGGTGTCAATGCTCTCATTCTCATCAAAAGGCTCAGGCGGAAAGCTTGATGACGTGATCAAAGTTCAGGAAGCAGTAAGGCTCGCACATGAAAGGGCACCGGACCTTCTTCTTGACGGAGAACTTCAGGCAGACGCATCACTCATACCGGAAGTCACTGCGAAAAAAGCACCTGGCTCACCGATTACTGGAAAAGTCAACACTCTTGTTTTCCCAAGCCTTGAAGCAGGAAACATCGGTTACAAGCTTGTCCAGCGTTTTGCAGGAGCGGATGCATATGGACCGATCCTTCAGGGATTCGCAAAGCCTATTTCTGATTTGAGCCGCGGATGCACAAGCGATGAAATCGTCGTTACAAGCGCAATCACTCTGGTTCAGGCCGGAAAGAAAGCTTGATTTTAAAGGGGCGGAAATGCAGGCAGCACGAATTTTAAAAAAATCATCCTTGCATTTTTTCTGCCCCATGCTGTTCTTTTCCTTGATTTCATGCCAGACGGTCAAGCTCACACCCTCAGGGAACGTTCTTCCGGTTCAGGTTGCTGAAGAAATCCCCGTGGAGCAGGATGCGGTTGAAGAGCAGGTTCCGGACATCTTTCAGGACGGCTCAAAAATCGTAACTTCGGAAACGGCATTCGAGGAAAAGGACACGATTCTCCTGACTTTTGCAGGTGACCTCATGGCTCATCCGGCACTCTGGCAGAACGGAGAATTTGAAAGAATATACGAAGAGATTTCCGGCTATGTGAAAGAGAGCGCATTTTCTTTCGTAAACCTGGAGACCCCTTTGTGCGATACAAGGCCCTACTCAGGATATCCGGGTTTCAACATACACCATGAGTATGCTGATGCGGCGATAGATGCAGGATTCAATGTCTTCAGCCTGACGAACAACCACACGAACGATCAGGGGCTTACTGGAATCAATTCAACGCGCGCATATTTTGAAAAAAAAGCGTATGAATCGAAGGACAGCGACAGAAGGATCTATCACGCAGGGCTAAAGGAAAAAAAGAACGGACCGCTCACATATCAGGTTCTGGAAAAAGACGGATGGACGATTCTTTTCGTTGCCGTGACAGAAATATTGAATTCGCAGAACTCCAGCAGCATGATAGATTATGTGCCGCCGTCAGTTTCCGCACGGAATGATTTTGTGTCAAAGATAAAGAAGCTCCGCAGTGAAAACCCCTGTGACCTTTTCGTAATCAGCATACACTGCAGCGAGCCTGAATATATCTTCGACCTTTCGTCAAGGCAGAAGGCTTGGTATGAGAGGCTTTTGGAAAACGGAGCCGACATAATCTGGGTTAACCATCCTCACGTGGCGAAAGATTGGGAGCTTTTTCCAGACGCACAGAACGTTCCGAGAAAAATCGTTTTTTATTCAATGGGCAACTTCATAAGCAAGCATGAAACCAGGCGGAACACAGGCGAAGGATTCATGACCCAGATAAGGTTTGAAAAAACGGAGGACAACGGGATTGTCATAGATGAAATCAACCCTGTTCTCCTCACGACATATAGAACGAAAGACAACCATTATGTAATCAGAAAGTTGGATGATGATTTCATAAAGCGGCTTGAAACCGAAGACCCGGCTCAGGCTGATTTTTTCAGAGAGAGGAAAACATTTATGAAAAAGATTTCAGGGAAAGTACAATGGCAATAGATTATAAGAACCTGCCTGTATATGCGCAGAAACAGAGGATTTTGGAAGCGCTTGAAAAAAATCAGGTGATAGTGGTGCAAAGCCCGACAGGAAGCGGAAAGACAACTCAGCTCCCGGTCATTCTTCATGAAGCCGGCTATTCGGAAAACGGAATCATCGCGGTGACTCAGCCACGAAGGATTGCGGCACTCAGCGTGAGCGAATTCATATCAAAGCAGCTCGGAACAAAATATCCGGGGCTTGTAGGATACAAATTCCGCTTTGAGGACAAGACCGACTCAACAACAAAAATCAAGATAATGACCGACGGAATTCTCCTTCAGGAAATGAAGCTTGATCCATGGATGAGCAAGTATTCCGTGATCATGGTTGACGAAGCTCATGAAAGAAGCCTAAACATCGATTTTGTGCTGGGACTTTTAAAACGCATACTTTCCGAACGCAAGGATTTCAAGGTCATAGTCAGCTCGGCTACAATGAATGCGGAAGCTTTCAGTAAATATTTCGATGACTGCCCTATCGTAACGATAGAAACGCAGGTCTATCCAGTCACGATGATTTATGATCCTCCATTGGTCGAAGCAAGCACTTCAAGCGAAAATGCAGTGGATGCTCTTCTTTCAAAAATCGAAAGCATAATCGACAGGGTTTTGGACAACAGGGAAAACGGCGACATACTCGTATTCCTTCCGGGCGAAAAAATAATCAAGGATGCAATGCTCAGGCTGCAGACATCAAGCTTCAGGAACAAAATCCACGTGATACCGCTTTACGGCAGGCTTCCAAAAGAAGAGCAGGAAAAAGTCTTCTCAAACCCACCGTTCGGTAAAAAGAAAGTCGTATTGAGCACGAACATAGCTGAAACGTCGGTCACGATAAACGGAATCACGACGGTAATAGATTCAGGCCTTGCAAAGCTCAATTTCTACAGCCCGCGGACATTCACATCAAGCCTTATTGAAAGCAGGATAAGCAAAGCCTCTTGCAGCCAGCGCAGGGGAAGAGCCGGACGTACATGCCCTGGAACATGCTACAGGCTTTATCCACGTGAAGATTTTGAGACCCGCGAAGAGTTCACAACAGAAGAAATCTACCGCACGGATTTGAGCGAAGTGGTCCTAAGGATGGCCGAGCTTGGAATAACCGACTTTGAGAAATTCAATTTCATTTCTCCGCCTGGTCACGAAGGACTTGTAGGAGCAGTAAACACGCTCAACATGCTCAAGGCACTTGAAAGCGACGGAACTTTGAGCAAAACCGGACGCCTTATGGTTGAATTTCCGCTTGAACCAAGGGTGAGCAGAATAATAGTCGAAAGCATACTCTACTATCCTTCCGTGCTTGAAGAAGTGATCATCGCATCTTCATTTTTGAGCGCGCAGTCACCTTTCGTGCTTCCGGTCGGAGAAGAAACAGATGCAAGGCAGGCACACCACTCTTTCAGGGACATCCAGGGAGATTTCGTTTCATACATAAATCTTTTCAGAAAATACATGGACGCACCGAACAAGGAAAAATTCTGCAAGCGGTCTTATCTGGACGAAAAGGTCATGGCAGAAATACTTAACGTAAAGCTACAGCTGGAAGACATAGTTTCTTCAAGGCTCCAGATGCCTATAACGAGCGGCGGAAGCATAGACGACTATCTCTGCTGCATTGCTTCGGGAATGATCCAGTTCGTCTGCATGAGGGAAGGACGTGAGACATACAGGACGCTGACCGCAGAGCACATCACGATACATCCGGGATCTTCCATGTTCAGGATGAATCCGCTCTACATCGTCGCAGGGGAAATAGTAAAGACAAGCCGCATGTTTGCAATGAGCGTTTCTCCGCTTACAAAAAATCTGCTCGACAAAATCTACCCGGGGCTTGAAGGACAGCTTTCGTCACTCAGCAGAAAAGGCGGCAAAAACAAAAAAGAAGAAGGCGAAAAAAGCGGAAAAGAAAAGCATGTCAGCGAAAATGCAATCTATTTCGGAGGGCAAAAATTCGAATACGAAAAGGTCAAGGGAAAGAAAACCATCGTACTGCCTTTGGAAAAACTCAAAAAAGCGGCTGCAGCAGAAGAAAATCTTCCGCACGAGCTTGAAAATGTCCATGCAACGGTCATGGTAAGGGGAAACAATCCTCTTCTGATAAACGAAAAACTGAGCCTCATCTTCAGCGTGGTAAAGAACCTGAACCTTGAACCGCTTACAGAAAAACAGTGGGCAAGGAACATGAACCTGTATATAAAAGATGAGACATGCGGAAAAGAAAACCTCGAAAGCCTTATTTCAAACCTTGGCGCAATAATGAGAATAACCACGGCAAAAAGATCGTCCAAGGAATTCGGCTTCATCTGTCTTTTTACTGACGGATGCGGAACATACTGGTTCAAGGTTTCAAGGGGATTCTCAACCGCACAGAACGAAAGCCTTTCTTCGCTCGAAAAACTGATCGACGACACAAAGGATGCGGAGCTTGGACCTGCAGAAAAAGAAAAGATCAACATGATATACCGCATGGTAAATTCATTGTACTAAGGAACCAGCTTCAGGAGATTAAGATGACTGAAAAAGAAATGGACTTGTTTTTCATGCAGACTCTTGAAAAAATCCTTTCTGACATGAAGGGATGCCTGGAGTACATAAAGGACGAACCCGGTGAAATCTATGACGAAATCCGCGAAGGATACGGTTATGAAATTGAAGAGCTTTCCGGCATAATAGAAAGCATAGGCTCCATCGCTGACCTTGCGGAAAAAGACGAAGAAACGATCGGCGCTGTGTATGACTATCTTGAAGGATGGTACGACAATTTCGTGATTGCAAGCGGAGGAAAACAGCAGGAAGAAGACCTTAAAGAATATGAAATCCTTTCGGAGCTGATGGCACTGTTCTTCGATGAAGCTGAAGATGAAGATGAAGATTATGATGATGAAGACGAAGATGAGGAAAATTAAAATCACCGTGCCGGCGGTATGCTGAAAAAGCTTTATGACCGCATCCAAAACGGATCAAAGGCACGGATGACCTGTTTACCTTATATCAGTTTCCCAGGATTTTCTTTGCCTTCAATGCATTTGCGTTGTTGGCAGGCTTTTTTCCGTCCGGGGTTTCTTCGGCAAGTGAAGCAAGATCCTGTACGGCCTGTGTCGCGCTTGAATACTTTCCCCTTGCATACATGTCAAGTCCCGTTCCCTGAGTGGCTACATCCTTGCTTGCAAGATAAAGCGAGCAGATTTCACCGAATTCAGACCTGTTGTATTTTGCGAATTCCTTTCCGAGTGCATAGCGGAGGTTTTTCTGCTTTTCGTTCTTGAGAGTCTCCTTTGCAAGCTCTATGATTTCCTGAACGCCGGCCGTATTGTTTTCAAGAAGAGCAGCGGCAACCTTTGACTTTATGCCGTCACCAGTCTTTTTGTCAGTGATCAGTGAGACAAGATATTCGTTTCCTTCTGCAGTGTTGAGCTTTGCGAGCACCTTGTAGATTTTCTCCTTTACGACGGTCTCCTCTTTATGCTTGCAATGGTAGATCAGGTCTTTTGAAAGAGATGTGATGCCGTGCTTTTCGATTACGTTTATGGCTTCCATACGGACACGCCACACGTCATCCTTAAGAGCCTGCTTGATCACCGTCTGCACGATCGGATCAGTGAAATTTGAAAGACCGCGCACTACATATTCACGGAGCTTCGGATTTTCGTCCTCAAAAAGATCGACCAGAATATCAACCGCCTCTTTTCTTCCCATTGAACCGATTGCCTCAGCCGCGTAGGAGCGCACGTAGACATCTTCATCCTCATCCTGGGCGATTTCGGCAAGTATGTCCCAAGTGTCGTCTGCATGGATTTTTCCGAGAACCTTTATGAGCGACTGACGCTGTGCCGTGGTCAGATCATCCTTTGAAAGATATTCAGTAAGATACAGCGCTTCCTCATCTCCGCCGATTTCTCCAAGGCAGTCCAATGCTTCGTTGAAATAGCCAAGGTCATCCTTTTCAAGAAGCTCCACTACGGCTGCAATTGCATCGCTTGACTTTACGGCAGAAACATATTTGAAGCATGCCACTACGGTGTCATGACGCTGCTCAAAAGGGTCGTTCAGCGTTTCGACGGCAAAATCCTCAAGGCACGGATCCTTGGTCATGGCAAAATATGCAAGGATTTTCTCGCGGATTTTCTGGCTCTTCGTTTCCTGGAACAAGTCATATGCCTCTTCCTTAAAACGGTAGTCCTCGTCGCTCGTCAATGAATCAAGGAGATTTCCTATCTCTTCCGTCATTCCGTAAGTGAAAATTTCCCTGGTATCTTCCTCGTATGATTCGGTTGCGTTCAGCGGATTCTTGTCCTTTGAAGAAGCGATCTGCTCGGATGTTGCGGCCGCAGGTCTCTTGGAATTAGGCCAGACCTTTTCCTTTTTTACGTATTTTGAAGAAACGGAACTCTCCTGACCGGCATCAGATTCAGCCTGTTCTGCAGGAGCCTTGGCAAAAACCAGTGCAGA
This sequence comes from Treponema sp., assembly GCA_017424825.1. Classification (GTDB taxonomy): domain Bacteria; phylum Spirochaetota; class Spirochaetia; order Treponematales; family Treponemataceae; genus Treponema_D. The sequence continues at coordinate 9,637 of JAFPKH010000031.1, forward strand.
TGCCATGAAAACCGTAAAAACACAAAGAAAACGCTTCATTTTTCCCCCTGAAACCCGGATATAGGCATAAAAAGCCCTTTTCTCCCGGATTTCAATTAATTAAACCTCATTCGATTTGAATTGTTTCATGAATTCTTCTTTAAAAATCGGAAATTTATCCTCATTTATTGAACGGCGGATATCCAAAAGCATCTTGTTCAGGAAATAGAGGTTGTGGTAGCTTGCAAGCATTGAAGAAAGGATTTCCTGCTCCCTGAAAATATGGCGGAGATATGCCCTTGAATAAGTCCTGCACACCTTGCATCCGCACTCAGGATCGACCGGGGAAAAATCATACTCGAAACGTTTCTGCTTGATCGAAAGCATGCCGCGGCGGGTAAAATAAAGTCCGTGTCTGGCAACCCTTGTCGGAAGCACGCAGTCGAACATGTCCACGCCGTTGTCAACCGCATCAAAAATATATTCAGGAGTTCCTATGCCCATGACATAGCAAGGCTTTTTCCTGTCCACAAAATTCATGGTATAAGCAAGCTTTTCCCTGTAGACTTCGGGCGGCTCCCCTACGCTCAAACCACCTATGGCAAATCCGGGCATGTCAAGCGAACTTACGAATTCCGCACTCTTTTTGCGCAGATCATCGAAAAAATTTCCCTGTATTATCGGAAACAGGATTCCCTTGTATCCGTTTTCTTTCTGAACCTTCCATTCGGCGGCAGCCCTTTTTGTCCATGCTGTCGTAATCTCCAGTGCTTTTTCGGCTTCTTTTCTTTCTACTCCGAATCCTGTGCATACGTCAAGCTGCATCTGTATGTCGCTGTTGAGCTTCGTCTGAATCTGCACGACTTTTTCGGGAGTGAAAAAATGCTTTGATCCGTCTATGTCGCTTCTGAAGGTAACGCCGTCATCCTGAATTTTTCTGAGCGATGAAAGCGAAAAGACCTGGAATCCGCCTGAATCCGTGAGGAAATTTCTATTCTATTTTGTAAATCCGTGAAGACCGCCGGCCTCCTGAAC
>JAFPKH010000274.1:0-8119 GCA_017424825.1 Treponema sp.
AGAAGCTTTTGGACGAAGCAAAAGAAAAGCAGGAAAAAGCAAACGCAGATGCAGCGGCCAAAGCAAGAGCCGACAAGCTCAAGCAGGCACGTGATTATATCGATGCCGGAAAATACACAAATGCAATCAGCGTTCTCAATGGACTTTTGAAGACCGATCCGAATGATGCGGAAGCAAAGGCACTGCTTGACGAAGCCAAAGAAAAGCAGGAAAAAGCAAATGCAGATGCAGCAGCAAAAGCAAGAGCCGACAAGCTTAAGCAGGCAAAAGATTACATCGACGGCGGAAAGTATACCCAGGCAATCAGCTTGCTCAATGGACTTTTGAAGACTGATCCGAACGATGCAGAAGCAAAGGCACTACTTGAAGAAGCAAAAGCAAAGCAGGAAAAAGCAAATGCAGATGCAGCAGCCAAGGCACGTCAGGACAAGCTTAAGCAGGCAAAGGATTACATCGACGGTGGAAAATATGCCCAGGCAATCAGCGTTCTCAACGGACTTTTGAAGAGCGACCCGAACGACGCAGAAGCCAAGAAACTTTTGGAAGAAGCTCAGGCAAAACAGGCCGAAGAGCAGAAAGCAAAACAGGAAGCTGCTGCAAAGAAGGCCGCTGAAGACAAAGCAAAGAAAGAAGCTGCAGATAAAGCCGCCGCAGAAAAGAAAGCTGCTGAAGAAAAGGCAAAGAAAGAAGCCGCTGAAAAAGCTGCCGCAGAAAAGAAGGCTGCAGAAGAAAAAGCAAAGCAGGAAGCCGCTGAAAAAGCAGCTGCAGAAAAGAAAGCCGCAGAGGAAAAAGCAAAGCAGGAAGCTGAAGCAAAGGCCGCTGCAGAAAAGAAAGCCGCTGAAGAAAAGGCAAAACAGGAAGCCGCTGAAAAAGCTGCCGCAGAAAAGAAAGCTGCTGAAGAAGAAAAGGCTAGAAAAGAAGCTGAGGCAAAAGCAAATCAAGAGGCTCTTGTTGAACTCCAGAAGTTCACGACAGATTGGGAATCTCCACAGCTGTCTGATATTGAAGACTGCGGATATTTCTATACATCACCGGAATTCGGTCAGTTCGATATGATTGAAGGTGAGTTCAGCAAGAAATCCGGATACATAAAATCAGCTTATGGATTTGTATTTGGTTATACAAGACCAAGCTCAACCGGAAAGCTTTACAATTATATCCGTTTTGAAATCAACACCGACGGAGAATATGCTCTCTACAAGTGGGACGGAAAAACCTACACGGATTTGGTTGAACCGAATGATGAAGGAACGGCTTATTTCTATCCAAGTACTGCAATCAACAAGGGATATAATGCAATCAACAAGCTGAAGATTCAGGTAAACGACGGAAAGTATGACGTTTATATCAACGGACGCTTGATTAAGAAGGGCATTGAGTTTATCCCGAACGGAACTTATGGTGTAATGGGATTCTTTAGTGTCGGTCAGGTTACTCAGGAAGATTTGCCGTATACTCCTGTAGTTGTATCTTACCGCATTACAGATGCCGTACTTCATAATCCAAAGAACGGAAAATAATAATTAACCAGCAAAATTAAAGCCTGTTGCTTTTTTAAGGTGACAGGCTTTTTGTTTTTAGAGTGACAGATTAAGGGGACAGATATGACAAAAAATCAGTGGGAAGCATTTTGTGAGTACAGAAATCAGCTGAAAAATTATTGCGATGAGTGGATGAAATTTTCAAAAGATTTGGAACCCTTGCAAAAAAAAGCGGCAGAAGTAGACACTCCTGAATATCCGATTGAAACAGCCGTCGTCTATAACACTGCTTATGATGATTTTACCGAAGATGACGAAATCAACTTGATTGTGATAGGTGACAATCCCGGAAAAGACGAGCAGCTGAAAAAAAACAACAAATATCTGGTAGGGCAGAGCGGAAAGATTGCAGCCGGATTTTTTGCCCGTAATCCTGAGCTGAAAACTGATTTTAGAAAAAACGTAATCATAATGAACAAGACTCCCGTTCACACTGCAAAAACAACCCATCTGAAATATCTCATGAAAAACGGCGGTGACCAGATTAAAAATCTGATTTTGGACAGTCAAAAAAAGATGGCAACCATGGCCGCTGAGTTGCATCAAAATCTGCTTGCAGAAAAAGGTGACAGATCTGTACCCACACAGCTTTGGTTGGTCGGCTATGCTGAGCTGAAAGAAAAAGGCATTTTTACACCATACCGGGAATGTTTGAAATCTTCATATAAAACAGATTCGGCTTGGGATAAAGTTTTTGTGTATCAGCATTTTTCGATGAACCGCTTTCTGGTGGATTTAAAAGATTTCCGTGCAAAAAATCCGCAGTACAATCTGGTTGAAGCCCTGGAAAATTTAGGCCGCATGCACAGGGACGAGATTTTTGTTTAAAGGAAACCTCATTTGTATAGAAAAATAATCTGATTGATTGTATATTTCTAGCGATGAAAACAATTTTATTCGGAATAATATTCATAGTCATTGGACTGGTTTCTTGCGGAACGGCTGTATTTTTGGGCCGCCCGGAATCAGTTAAAAAAGCTCCTATATCAAAAGCGAGCAGCGTGATTTTTTATATAATCGGGGCTTTGACTTTTGTGATGGGTCTGCTTTTTTTGATTTTTTCAAAAGATTTGACCAAAAAAGCTTTTCAAATCATGCTGATAGCGTATTTGGCATGTCTGACAATTTTGCTTTTTATTTACACGAGCCTTATAAAAACTGGAGCTAAGAAAAAATGAACAAAAATATCCACAACGTAAAAGCAAGTACGCAATATAAAAGAGAGCACAAGGCCGATTACGGAAAAGAAAAGATAGAAATCCTCTATGAAGATAAAGATATAGTGGTGATTGTAAAACCGAGCGGAATGCTATCTGTACCCTATCCTGGAAGCAAAGCAAGGACAGCTTTGGAGGTTTTGGAGAAAATCATGCGCGGAAAGGGGACATATTCCTCTGCTCACAAACCGCTGATTGTACACCGCTTGGACAGGGACACATCCGGTGTGATGATGTTTGCATTGAATGAAGCGGCACAAAAAAAGATAATCACGACATGGCACAAGATGGTGACAGAACGTCTTTATCATGCGGTGGCAGAAAATCCCCGAAACAGACAAAAAATCCTGCCGGATTCCGGTTTGATTGACGATGCTCTTGCACAAAACGCTTATCATGTCGGATATGTTCCAAAAGCGGGCGGTGAAAATGTTGAAACTGTTGAAGCCAGGACAAATTACAAGATAATTTTGCGCGGAAAAACTCATTCGCTTTTTGAACTTTCATTGGATACCGGAAAGAAAAATCAAATACGCGCCCATCTTGCTTCAAAAGGTTATCCTTTGGCCGGGGATGAAAACTACAGGGCACACACGGATCCATTTTTTAGGCTTGCTCTTCATGCACGTACTTTGGAATTCAATCACCCGATGACAGGGGAGCATATGAAATTTGAAGTGCCTGAACCGGATGAATGGTCAAAATATGTTGAAAAAGGCGACTTGAATCCTCGCACTCCGATTTGGATGAAAAAAACAGTCCCGTCAAGCAACAAAGCGCCGTCTGAAATCAAAATGAAAATGACCAAGAAAAAAGCCAGCCATATGGATTTTATAAAGCGCGGTCAAACATTCCGTCATTAAGAGGTAATCATGGAAGAAATCGATTTGAAAAAAATCCCGTGTTTTGGCGTGGCCGGAAATTTTACGGGTCATCTTGAGCAGGCTGGTGAAGCGGTAGATTTTAAGAACGTGAAGACTGCCGAAAAAAATGCACCTAAAGCCATTTTCCCGACGTATATTCCGAATGGGAAAAATTCTGTACCTGATTTTTTGACTCTGTACCCATTTGATTCGGAAAAAATTGTTTATCCCAAAGGTGAGCAAAGGATACAGATTGAACCTGAATGTGCGGTTGTCTGCAATGTAAAATGGAACGGTTCAAAAATAGAAGATTTGATTCCGTTTGCATTCGGCGCATCGAATGATTGTTCGATCAGAAAAGAAGGTGCGAAAAAAATCAGCCAGAAGAAAAACTGGGGAAAATCAAGCAAAGGGGTTTCTGATAATCAACTAACTATCGATAGTTTTACAGAAAGCGGTATTCTCAGCAAATATAGAATCGCCTCGTTTTTAATTCGCAGCGGCAAAGTATTTGTATACGGAGAGGACAGCCCGGTAAGCGGATATTCCTACATCTATAAAAAGCTTGTTGATTGGATGATAGAAAAATTCAATTTTCAAGCTGATGAAGGACCTGCGGAAAATATCAACGCATATTTGAACGATTCTGGCCGTCCTGATAAAATTATGGTTTCAATCGGTGCAACGCGCTACACTGATTTTGGTGAGCATAATTTTCTGGAAGCGGGAGATGCCTCTGCGGTCGTTCTTTATCCCCAGGATAAATATTCGCTTGAGCAGATAAAATCCTTGGTGCTAAAAAAAGACTTTTCCGCAAAGGACATTTCGTTTTTGTATCAGACTGTCACCTTGGTCTAGCTTACAAAACTTCTATTGTATATTCTGCATTGAATGATTGGTTTGGTTCAAGTTTGTTTCCCCACTGCCGTTCTTCAAGCTTTTGATTGAAATCTTCGCGGTCGGTGCGGCCGTACCAAGGTTCAATGCAGACGAACGGAGCGTTTTTTCCTGCCGGCGACCAGATTCCAAAGACCGGTGCATCAAAAGAAACTTTCAACAAATCTGTACCCTTGTTCGTTTCGTCATCTGTACCTAAAATGATTTCGTGGCTCTGGTTGTCTTCTGCAATCAAAGCATCTTCATCAAAAAGACTGTAATCAAGAGGCAGCTTTTCTTGATCCAACGGAAGATTTATGATTTTTGATGAAAGTTCGCCTTTTGAATTCAGCACGCCGCAAACCAAATTTTCCACATCTTTTATTTTCAAATATGATTTTGGCAGATTGCAATTAAATGCAGGGTGTCCGCCTATTGAAAAATACATGGTTTCTGAATTTGTGTTTTTTACATTCCAATTTACAACTAACGAACGTTCGTTTAATGTGTATTTTATTCTAAGCTCAAAATGGAACGGATATTTTTCAAGCGTTTCCAGGCTGTCCTTTAACAAAAAGGTCAAAGAGTTTTCGGTGCTTGATTCCAAAACAAAATCCATGTCCCTTGCAAAACCATGCTGTGAAAGCTGATAAGATTTACCATTATATATGGAAGTTTTTTCTTTATAGTTTCCGACTATTGGAAACAAAACCGGTGATGTCCGTCCCCAATATTTTGAATCTGCCTGCCACATGTATTCATAGCCGGTTTCGATTTTTTTCAGCGACTTGATTTCTGCTCCGTGAAAAGCCACGCTTAATGAAAGAAAATCATTTTTCAAATTTTGGAATTCCATAAAATCCTCCTTAAATCTTTTACAGCTCTATAAAAATTAAACACTGCCACAAAAACTGCGGCAATCAATGCAATGATTACAGTGAAGGGAAGCCAGACAAACATGCCATTGTACGGATAGTGAAACACAAATGGGAAAATCAGTGCGGCGAGAATAAAAATCACACTGAGCGACATGCGTATTATGCAGGCTTTTTTTGATTTTTTATCCCAGAACAACAGGACAAAATAAATCAGCAAGAGAGCAAAATCCATACTCAAAATATCGGCCAGCGCATTGGAATCAATCTGAAGTCCGGTTTTTACACTTTCTCCAAGAAGAATTCTGTAGATGCCGTCGGCAATCATAGTGGCAGAAGCTCCGGCAAGATTTGAAAGCACAAAGACTGCCTGATTTTTTTTCCTGCTGATAATCACCTGGGAACAGAAATTCGGATTGTTTCCTCCATGCTCGATAAAATCATCAAAAATATACCAGCCGGCAAAATAATTTTCTGATTTTGAAACATCGTGGTGCAGGATAGATTTTACTAAACCAGAATTTTCCTGTGAATAAAATCCCCAGGTTTTGAGCCACTTCATTAAATCTGATGTTGAGGTAGTAAGATAACCCGCTGCAATGTTTCCATAATATGAAGGAGCCTTATATTTGTGTGCGCTCATGAACATTGTTTTGTATCCCTGAACCATTTCTTCCTTATAATCATTGTTTGTTCTGAAAAAAGATGCCTGCATATCAAGAGGGTCAAGGATTTGTGACGTAACATAATCTTCAAATTTTTTGCCCGTGATTTTTTCAATAATCAAAGCAAGTACATCGAAATTAATTGTCGCATATTCATAATGGGTTCCAGGCTCTGAACTCAGGTCCACGTTTTTTATATTTTGAATTGTTTTTGTAAGGAAATCTTCATCGTGATCAGTGGCGGCCGGAATTGTGGAAATGGTCCATGCAGGGATTCCGCTTGTGTGGCACATAAGATTTTCTATTGTGATATCGCAGGGGGATTTTTTATAAGTCGGCTTGAACCACGGAAGATAATCAGAGACAGAATCTTCAAGGCTCAGTTTTCCGTCTTTTTCAAGCTGCATGAGAGCAAGTCCGGTAAATGCTTTTGTCGTTGAACCCAATTCAAAACGGCTTGTTTCATCAACCGCTTTTCCGTTGTCAGTCCCGTAGTTTATGAAATACTCATTTTGGCCGTCCACAATTGCAGCCGACAGACCCGGGACATTGTAAAGCCTGCACATTTTATGGACATAATCTTCAAGAGTGTTCCGCGCGTATTCATTTTTTCCGTAGTGGGTCAATAAAAAAATAATCGAAAGCATAAAAGTAAATGCAAGAATAATCCTACGGATGATTTTTCTGATTTTTAAGATTTCAACTCGGTGTTGCATTTTTACTCCTGTGGGGCGTTGTCTAAAGAAACTATAGCAGAGATTTTTGAAAAATGCTACTTTATCCGCATGGAGCAAATCACTCAGGATGAAATAGAAGAAAAAATCAGGATCATTGAGTTTGAAAAAATGCCTGAAGTGCGCGAAAAATATTTGTGCCTGCAAAATCAGCTGGTGGAAACCCAGGGCTTTGTTTCCATGAAATTGCAGATGGAAGTGGAGCTTGCCAAAAACGAATATATCGCACTGAAAGACAATCTGGATGAGCTGAAAAGCATGCTGTCGTTTATGGAAGATTTGGACTATGAATGAGGAGTTGTGGATTTATGTCTAAAAAATTTGTGAAATATTTGGTGCCGGTGGTTTTGGCTGCTGCGGCTCTGGTTGTTGGACTTTCGCTTTTTAGGAAAAATACCAAACCTGCCGAATCTGCTGATCAGCTTTTGAATCTAGTTGTGGAAAACTCTGCTGAATCTGCTGGCCAGCTTTTGAATCCGATTGTGGAAAACTCTGTTCCGGTGCCAGAAGTGGTGCAAGATGACTACTTGGAAAATTATGAGCTTGTTCAAGGTGAGCCAGAAAATCTTTGTCCTGAGTATTCTTTTGTTCAGCATATTGATCTTCAAAAGGAAGGCAGTTTTTATTCCAAGGATGATGTTGCACTGTACATCCACATTTATGGTAAGCTTCCGAAAAATTTTATCAAAAAAGCTGATGCCGAAAAACTAGGCTGGGGTAATGGTACGGCTCTTTATGAGGTGGCAGACGGGATGTGCATTGGTGGTGACAGATTTTATAACCGTGAAGGCATTCTTCCTCAAAAATCCGGGAGAGTTTATACGGAATGCGACATAGATACAAAAAACAAAAAATCACGCGGTAAAAAACGCATTGTTTTTTCAAATGACGGGCTGATTTATTATACCGAAGATCATTATGAAACTTTTGAATTGCTTTATGGAGAGGAATAAATGGAAATTGAAATAGATTTGGCTTCTGTTAAAAACAAGGAAGATTTGCATGCTCTTCTAAAAAATATGCTTGATTTTCCTGATTATTACGGCCGCAATCTGGATGCTTTGTTTGATTTTTTGACGGAGCCGCATGAGCTGTATGAAATTTGCTTTAAAAACACAGCATCCGCAGAAGACGCTTTGGGCGGATATTTTTACGCTTTCAAGCAGACTTTTGCGGACGCAGAAGAAGAAAGTTCTTTTGTAAAATCAACCTGGTGCTGAAATTAGTCGAGCAAATCCGGCAGTGACAAACCACCGAAGATGTTTGAATCAGCGCCTGAATTAAGTCCTGAGTTGAGACCCGAATTTAGCCCGGAGTTAAGTCCTGAATTAAGGTCGGTTGAAAGGTC
>JAFPKH010000275.1:0-6162 GCA_017424825.1 Treponema sp.
GAAGAACCGCTTAAAGGAAGCACTAAGACCCCGCTCAAATACACGATTAAAATAACAGATTCAAAAGGAACGTCATTTTCATTCACTGCAAGGAACACTTCGGACAGGATAAATTTCGGCTCCACTTTCTCAAACAAGCTGCACTCAGCATTGCTTTTAGGCGGAACCGTAAAATTCGAGCTTTCCACGACAAGGGATTCCTATGCCGTAAAATACAATTTCCAGATTCCGAACGCGCAGTTCTACAACACAGCCTGCCGTCTGAAAGGAATATTGTAGAATAGAAGATTTCGGGACAGCCGGTTATTTTTCCTTGTGTCTTTTGTCCAGTTCATCGAGAACGTCTTTCCATTCAACGCCCTCTTTATACATAAGAACGGAAACAAAATACAAAAGATCTGCGGCTTCCCAGACAACTTCATCTTTTCCGTCTGCTTCGGTCAGCTCTTCAGCTTCTTCCATTACTTTTTCACGCACACGCTCATCGTTCAGGGTTGCAGTGTAGCTTCCCGGACGAGGATTTGCAAAGCGCTGTGAAATGGTTCCGTACAATCTTTCGAGAGTGCTGGGGGCATCAGGATCGGAGCCGAAACAAGTCCAGCTTCCTGTATGACATGCACCGCCGTTCGGTACTACAGTTGCAAGGACTGTGTCACGGTCACAATCAACGCGTAGTTTTTTTACTTCAAGGAAATGTCCGCTTGTTTCGCCCTTTGTCCAAAGCTTGTTGCGCGTCCTGCTGAAGAACGTAAGATGGCCAGTCTCAAAAGTCTTTTCAAAAGCTTCCTTGTTTGAATAGCCCATCATAAGGACTTCGCCGTTAACGCCCTGGGCAATCACAGGAATCATCCCGTTTGTCTTTTCAAAATTCAGGCAGCCGATGAACGAATCTTTCAGGCTCACTTTTCCGGTATACAAAGCCATTCCAAGCTGAACGTCGCAGCCGAGTTTTTCAAGCTCCACAATCTGCTCAAGCGAATTGACCCCGCCAGCGGCAACGACACGGCAGCTTACGGAAGAACGAAGCTCCCTGACTTTTTCCATGTCCGTTCCCTGCATGCATCCTTCTTTTTCAACGCATGTGAACAAAAGCTCGGAAGCATATTTTTCAGCAGCCTTGGCACCGTCGATCAAAGAAATGTCAGCGGTTTCCGTCCATCCCTTGAGCGCAATCTTCCCGTTGATTGAATCCACGGAAATAATCACGCGCTGTTTTCCTATTGCCTGAACAAGCTCTTCAAGGAATTCAACGTTGAGTATAGGATCGGAACCAGATTTTCTTTCGGAATTCCAAGCCGCAGAACCGATTATGACTTTTTCTGCACCAAGCGAAATGAGCTTGCGCGCCTGCTTTACGGTTCTTATTCCGCCGCCTACACGCACGTTTCCCTTCCGCAAAAGAGATTTCAAAAGCTCCGTGTTTGCGGTGTTTCCTTTTTCGTCAGCATGCCTCATCGCCGCATCAAGGTCAATGACAGCAACTTCGCCGTATTTATTGAAATCAGCGATAAGATTGTCTGCATCATCCCTCTGGAGGACCAGATCCTTACCGTTTTTCAGCTGAACTACATGTCCGTCTTTTAAATCTATTGAAGCTATTACCATGGCAAGAGTCTACCAAAAATCAAATCTTTTTTAAAGCGTGATAGATTTCAGGACTTTTACGAGCCTGCTTTTTTCTATCAGATCCAACGGGCGGCCTTCGATATATTTCTGTGCATCTTCAGAGAAAACTCCGGCTGTAATACAGAATCCGCGGTCTGCCTTTACGTCGTGCATGTGTCCATGAAGATCCCTTACATAAAGCTCCCCTGAAGAACCTGATGTCCTGAAGAATCTGAAAAGCTCGATGTCCGTTATCTTCACCGTATCGACTTCGGCAAGGATGTCCGTGTATGCAGGCTGAACCTGAATGTCCATAATCTTGACCTGTGAACCGCGGTAGATTGTCTCTATGAATTTGCGGCAGAGTGCAACGAAATCAGAAGCACCGGCAGAAAGATAAATCTGGAGGTTTGTATTCTGGCTCAATTCCTGATAGCGGCTTATCAACGCATTCACGTCCTTGTAATTGGCGTTTGAAAGACGGATTTTGTTCAAAAGCTGGAGACCGGTCGCAAAATCGTTCTTATTGAAATAGCACTGCGCAGTCCTGTACTGCAAGTCAAGGAGAACGTCGGTTTCTATGTTGGTATGCTTCATTCCGACTTCAAAATCCTGGATTGCGGCATCATAGTCGCCCATCTTTATATGATAGACACCGGCTTCAAGGCATGACCTAGGGCCATAGACAGGATCAGCACGGAGATGCATGAACACTTTTATCGACTTGTCTCCGTGACCGCCGATGTTCATAGCATCCGCCATGTCAAAAAGGGCCTCTTTGTTCGTAGGGTCTTCATCGAGCGCACGCTTGAAACAAGGGAGTGAATCACGGTAATGGTTTCCGTAATAATAGCTCTGTCCCAGAATCAGATAAACGCCTTCTGCCTCAGGGTTAATTGCAAGGGCTTTTTTAAGGCAAGGAACCGCCTTGTCATAGTTTTTGTCCTTGAACATTGCGATTCCCATGTAATAGTTCACTTCAAAATCGCGTGAATTCATCTGATACGCAAGTGAAAGAGATTTTATAGCTTCCGGAAGATTGTCGAGGTTCATGAAACAAACGCCGTGACGGAGAATGCTCTGGAATGAATCGACCTTCGGATCTTTTGCGGCAAGCTTATAAAGCCTTTCATAAATAGGGAGGGCCTTGTCCCAAAGCTTGTTCTGGAAATATATGTCCCCAAGCTCGGAAAGACCTTCTGTGTCATCAGGATTGCGGTCAAGCTTGCGTTTTGCTTCCCTGATGATCTGCGACTGAGATTTGCCGCCTGATCTTCCGGCAGATTTTTTACTCTTCAAGACAAAAAACACGGCGACGGCAGCGACAATCAAAATTCCAATGATAACATACGGCATAGCACAACAAGTCCTTTCAGATTAAAAAATGAACAAACCGGAGCAAACAAAAATACAGCCTGCCCCAGTCTGATTATCGGAGAAAAAACATATTTAGTTTAATAAAATCAAAGGCCAAGGTCAAAACGCTTAACGTTTACGGCATTCATCCACGAATTCCGCAATCCTATCAAGCGCAACCTTGATTTTATCCACGGCGGTGGCATAGCAGCATCTTATGTGTCCGGCACCGGCATCTCCGAAAGCAGTCCCAGGCACCACCGCAACATTGTGCTTTTTGAAAAGCTCGGTAGCAAAATCATCAGCGGACATTCCGGTTGAACTAATATCCGGGAACATGTAGAAAGCACCGGTCGGCTCAGGAACCGGGAGTCCCATGTCAATGAAAGACTTGTACATGAGGTTCCTTCTCTGCTGATATGAAATCCTCATTTTTTCCACTTCGTCCCAACCGTTTTTCAGCCCTTCAAGCGCGGCATACTGGCTCATGATCGGAGCGCAGATCGTATTGTACTGATGGAGCTTTACAATCTGGCCCATAAGATCATCGGGAGCTGCAATCCATCCGATACGCCATCCGGTCATTGCAAAGCTTTTGCTGAATCCGTTCAGTATGATCGAATAATCTTTCATGCCCGGGAAAGAACCGATTGAAACATGCTTGTTTTCGTCATATACAAGCTCGCAGTAGATTTCGTCGGCAATGCACCAAATCTGGTTTTTCACGCAGATTTCCGCAATCTTTTTAAGCTCGGAAGCCGGAATCATAGTGCCCGTCGGATTGCTCGGAGAACAGAACATGATTGCCTTTGTCTTCGGAGTGACAAGTTTCTGGAACTGCTCTGCCGTGGGATAAAATCCGTTTACGCTCGTGTCAAGCTTTACGACTTTTGCACCGCACAAATGGGCAAGAGGAATGTAGTTCACGTAGCATGGTTCACAGACAATCATCTCGTCGCCGGGATTCAATATTGCACGAAGCGAAGCGTCAACTCCTTCAGATGCACCGACCGTTATCAAAATCTCTTTTGCCGGATTGTATGAGCATCCATAGCGCGCCATGTATCTTGCAATCTCTTCACGAAGCTCCAAAAGACCCCAGTTGCTTGTATAGCTTGTGTGTCCCTGTTCAAGATGATAGAAAGCTTCTTCCCTCATAAGCCACGGAGTCGGAAAATCAGGCTCGCCGACCGAAAGGGAAATCACGTCATCATGCCCGATGAGCATCTCAAAAAATTTTCTTATTCCGCTTGGAGGCGTTTCCACCATGGAGCGGCTGAATTTATCTTCACGGTTGTTCATTATGCAGTAACCCCTTCCCTACGGTCTCTTTTTTCCTCGACATAAACGATTCCGTTTTCTTTGTATGTCTTAAGGAGGAAATGCGTCTTTGTGGAGCGGACACCTTCCAAAGTGGAAAGCTTCCTTGCAACAAAAAGCGCGACATCCTGCAAAGTATCTCCTTCAATCACGACCTTCAGATCATAACCGCCGCTCATGAGATAAAGTGACTTAACCTGAGGGAAACGGTAGATTCTGTCTGCAATTCCGTCAAACCCATGCTCGCGCTCCGGGGCAACCTGGATTTCAATTTCCGCCATGACCTTTGATTTTTCAACCGCATCTTTTTCCGGGTTGATTATCGCCGCATATTTTATGATGACACCTTCATCTTCAAGCTTTTTGATTACGGCCTTGACCTCTTCCACCGGTGCTTTTGTCATTGCCGAAATATCTTCAGCCGTGATGCGGGCATTGTCCCTGAGAAGATTCAAAATCTGTTCACTGATTTCCATATATTATCCCCCTGTCTCTGACCTTAACCTAGGATACATTTTTTTTTCAGTTTTGTACACTCATACAACGGAACCACTCCATTTTAGAGATTTGTGCAATTTCATTTTAGAGATTTGCGGTATTTTACTTTAGACATTTGTGATGCTTTATTCACCGACATTTAAGAATCTGTCAAGCAGTAATCAACGGAGGGAAAAACAGAACCGAGCAAGAGGTGAAAGATGACATACGAAAAAAAGATAAGCGAAATAATACTCACGAAAAACCTGAGCCAGAACGGAATCAGGCAGATAATCCGCGCACTTGAAATGAAAAAATACATAGTATCAGCAATACTTCCTTCCACGCCGCAAAGCGAAACATTCGGGCATTTTCTTGAACGCTTCTGGGATTTCGACAAGTCGCCGTATTTTTTTGAAAAAAGGATTGCAGGCCAGTCAGTCCACAAACGCTATGCAGCTATCATGCTGTCACGCGCAAAAAACTACTGGATTCCTGAATACGGAAAAAGACCTCTCGGATCAATAACCGTGTTCGACATAAAACGCAGGCTGCAGAATCTGGCGGCAAAGGAACAAAAAGTAGGCACGCAGAAAAAAGATGAATCCGGAAATCAGATTTTTGAAATGAAAATGCTAAGGCCGGAAACGGTGAACCAAATCGTAAGATGCGCAGTCCTTGCACTCAAATGGGCATATAACAACAAGCTCACCGAAAACAACTGCTTCAACGGCATCGTGTTCTGCCATGTCGTTCCCGAAAAACGGATTGTCCCTGCCATGGAAGATGCAGTGAAGATTTTTTCAGCTGATTGGCAGAACGGTCAGACAAAGCTTGCCCATCTTATTTCCGCATGCACTGGTATGAGGATAGGAGAAGTACGGGCACTGCAGCTCAAGGACATAGGACGCGACCGGATTTTCGTAAGGCACAACTGGGCAAGAAAAGAAGGACTTAAAAGCCCCAAAAACGGAAACGAACGGGAAATTATCGTTGACCAAAAACTTCTTGCGCTGATCAGGGAACATGCAGAAAAAAATCCGTTCGGACAATGCCCTTCAAATTTCTTGTTCTACGGCACAGACCGCATGAAACCCGGCTCAGTAAGCCTGTGGAACAAAGAACTGCATGCTGTTGCAGAAAAGCTCGGCATAAAAAACGGAAGCAAAATCACATTCCACTGCTGGCGGCACTTTTTCTCCGCAAACATGGCAGACAGAATCGATTTAAGGAAACTCCAGCTGGTAACCGGCCATAAATCGATCGAAATGATAGAACACTACGCCGCCCACCAGAACGAAAGCGCATTGCAGGAAATAGCCCGGAAGAGCGCAGAGGTTTTCTCCGGTCTCTTGGGATAAAAATGGCAGCTGCGGTAGCTGGCTTCTCATTCGCTGATGAGCC
>JAFPKH010000276.1:0-3681 GCA_017424825.1 Treponema sp.
CCGTCATTTCAAGGACAAGGACGCACTCTTCTGCGCACTCGTGGACAATGCAATAGAAATAACGACACAGGCTGTAATGGCTGCCGACGTAATTGCACATCAGAAAGAATTGGATCCGGTCGGGGAAGAGCACCACAAGGCTGAAAACAAAATCCTTACGGATCTCTTGAACTACATCTATTCAGATTTTGATGCGTTCACACTTCTGCTCACAAAATCAGCCGGAAGCACGCACGAAAAATTCCTTGAAGAAATGTGCGAACTGTATTCGGAAAACTGCCTCAAGACATTCAAGTACCTTTACAAACAGGGACTTTCAAAATACAACCCGGACGCAATGACCGTACACGTGATTGCATCAAGCCTGATAAACGCATTCGCCGAATTGATACTCCACAAAATCCCCAAGCGGAATGCAGTAAAATTCATCGAAAACATCAGGAACTTTTTCCACTACGGAACCATGCACATAATGGAAATACCGTGCGATTGACATGAAATAAGTACAAATTTTTTTGTTTTTGTGATATACTTTCCGTATGACGCAGATTGAGCAAGCTAAGAACGCAAAAGAATTCGCAGATTTCTGGAAAGATAAAGGTGATGAAAAACAACATACTCAGCAATTCTGGACTTCTCTTTTGAGGGATGTCTACGATGTCTCAAGCCCTGAGAAAGTCATAGATTTTGAAAAACGCGTAAAAATCAACGGCACAAAGTTCATCGACGGCTATATTGCGGACACAAAAGTAGCGATCGAGCAGAAAGGTGCAAAAATCGGCTTGGATAAAGCAGAAAAACAAAGTGACGGTGAAGAACTCACTCCTTTTGAGCAGGCAAAACGATACAATGACAATCTTCCCTTCTCCGAAAAATGCCGCTGGATTGTTCTTTCAGATTTTACTGAATTCCGCATTCACGACATGGAAAAAACAGAGCCGGAAAAAGATTTTGAGACCGTAAAACTTACAGACCTGCCCAAAGAATATTATCGCCTGCAGTTTCTTGTTGACCAAAAGAACGAGAATATCCGACGGGAAGAAGAAATCTCCATTGAAGCCGGAAAACGCGTGGACAAACTTTACGAAGCATTGCTTCCGCAGTATAAAAATCAGGATGAAAAATCTTTGCGCTCTCTCAACATCCTTTGCGTCAGGATTGTTTTCTGCCTGTATGCCGAAGATGCCGGGCTTTTTGAAACACGTACGTCTTTTGAGGATTACATAAAAACTTTCAATCTGCCGAATGTCCGTAAAGGCTTGATGGAACTTTTCAAGGCACTAGATACTAAGCTTTCAGACCGCGACGAATACGATGAGAGCCTAAAGCCGTTTCCTTATGTAAACGGAGGTCTTTTTAAAGACGAAAACATTGAGATTCCGAATTTCACGCAAGAAATTGTTGATGTAATCGTGAATGACTGTGCCGTTTTCAACTGGAGCGAAATCAGCCCTACGATTTTCGGTGCGGTATTTGAATCAACCTTGAACCCTGAGGCACGTAGAAAAGGCGGAATGCATTATACAAGCATCCAGAACATTCACAAGGTAATCGACCCGCTTTTTATGGACGACCTGAACGCAGAGTTTGAGCAGATTTGTGCCACGAAAGTTACAAAGCAGAAAAATGAAAAACTTCTCGACTTCCAGACAAAGCTCGGCTCTCTCAAATTCCTTGATCCTGCCTGCGGTTCGGGGAATTTTTTGACCGAAACATATCTTTCTCTCCGAAGGCTTGAAAATAAAGTCATCTCGATTTTGAACAAGGGCGAGATACTTCTTGGATTCGACGAGTTCATCAAAGTTCACATCAACCAGTTCTACGGAATTGAAATCAATGACTTTGCCGTTACTGTCGCAAAAACGGCGCTTTGGATTGCGGAAAGCCAGATGATTGCAGAAACTGAATCAATCCTTTCACAAAACATTGATTTTTTGCCGCTCACGACGAACGCTTTTATTGTGGAAGGAAATGCCCTCCGAATGGATTGGACGACACTTTCCGAGGAAAAACAGACGGGCTTCCTTTTTGTTGACAAGCTGAATCTGTACGACGAAGCTGATTTTGGCAATACAATTGAGGCTCATGAAAATTTTGAGGAATCAACGCTGTATGGCAAGCGAATGAAAGAATTGAATGCAGTCGCCCGCAAAGTCGAAAAGAAAATGCCGGCCAAAACAAAACCCTCTCCTGTCGTCTATGACTATATCATCGGGAATCCTCCGTTTGTGGGATACAGCCTTCAATCTGAAGAACAGAAAGAAGATTCTCTTCTGACTTATACAGATGAAAACGGTAAAGCATATAAAAGTGCTGGAAAAATCGATTATGTCGCAAACTGGTATTTCAAGGCGGCAAAACTTATTTTAAATGAAAAGACTCGGTGTGCTTTTGTCTCTACAAACTCAATCTGTCAGGGCGAACAGGTAGCGGCCGTCTGGAAACCGATTTTTGAGCGTTTTAAAATTCACTTTGATTTTGCGTATAAAACATTCAAATGGGCAAATGAAACAACAGACAAAAAGAATATGGCGGCAGTGCACTGCATCATAATTGGATTCAGTCATGCAGAAAACAATAAGCCTAAAGAAATCTTCTTGGATGAATCTAATGTAGAGAGGGCTTCCAATATAAACGCATATCTCATGGATGGGGAGAATATATTTATCGAAAGCCGCTCAATTCCGATTTGCGCTGTTCCCCAAATGTCGAGTGGCGGTAAGCCTGTAGAAGGTGGAAATCTAATTTTTACGGAAGATGAAAAAAATGAGTTTCTCAAAAAAGAACCGAATGCTGAAAAATATTTCCGCCCGTTCATGGGGTCTGATGATTTTATAAACGGACGCGGAAGATGGTGTCTTTGGCTTTTAGGGGTTGCACCAAATATATTGCGTTCAATGCCGCAAGTAATTAAGCGGGTCGAAGCTGTCAGGGAGTTTCGTCTTAAAAGCGTTAAGGCAGCGACTCGTGAATATGCAAATTATCCTTCTCAGTTCATGGAAATAAAGCAGCCTGAAAGCGACTACCTTATGATTCCCGCAACATCGTCAGAAAACAGAAGGTACGTTCCAATTGGGTATCTTGATAAAAATGTCGTTGCAAGCAATGCTGCATCTTTCGTGCCGAATGCGGCCTTGTACCACTTCGGGGTTCTAACAAGCTCTGTACATAATGCATGGATGAGATGTGTCTGTGGGCGTTTGGAAATGCGGTATCGTTATTCTGTCAACATCGTCTACAACAACTTTCCATGGTGCAATCCTACAGACGGCCAGAAGGCTAAAATCGAACAAACCGCTCAGGCAATCCTCGATGTTCGCAACAAATACCCGGACAGCACGCTTGCAGATTTGTATGACGAAACTTTCATGCCAAAGGATTTGCGAAAAGCCCACGAAGCAAACGACAAGGCGGTAATGGATGCATACGGATTCAAAGCTGGAATGACAGAAAGCGAGATTGTCGGAGAGTTATTTAAGCTGTACGAAAAACTTGCTTGACCAGATATAAAAATGCAATGTACTATGTGGCATGGAAATTGACTGCTGCTTTACTAAAGAAAACAATTGGTTCAGGTTCAGGACGGGCGCGATTATCGTCGAGGACAATTCGGTGCTTTTTGTCGGGAGCAAAAGCTTGGACTATCTTTATACTGTCGGAGGCGGCGTTCACGTCAACGAA